>JBDUAX010000269.1:0-6382 GCA_040004455.1 Gemmatimonadaceae bacterium | reverse complement strand
TCCAATTGCACACGCCGCAAAAGCACCCGAAGTGCGCACAATATTTGTGAAACCCGTTGATCCACCAATTGCAGTGAATCGCAAGCAGTCTGAATCGGGCAGTTCCTCTTCAAGCACGGACATTTACGTTCCCAAACCACTTCACGACGTGCGGCCGAACGTTATCGACATTCCAACGAACATCCCGCCAATCAACGCGAACACCCCAGTTATCGACGTGCACACCGATTTTAGCCGCGGCGGCAAAGTGGGATTGGGACGGTCCGGCATCGGACTCCCCAGTGGCACCGGACAGGACATTCTCGACGCACCACAAGTAGATAAAGCCGTCGTCGCACTCACTGGATTCAGATTGCCAAAATATCCCGAGGCAATGCGCATGGCCGGCGTCCAGGAAACAGTCGTTGCAACATTTGTTGTTGACACGCTTGGACGAATCGAACCGGGTTCAATTTCCATTCCCACTGACGCACACTCGGCGTTTGCAAACGCAGTGCGCGACGCACTCGCTGGAGCAAAGTTCAAGCCGGCCGAGTCGGGGGGACAGCTGGTTCGTCAGCGCGTTTCGCAGCCGTTTGTATTTTCGCTTGATCGAGAATAAGCGAAACACATTTTCGCACGTCGCACTGTAAATGACATTTCATTCGAAACGCACGAGAGGGCGAGCATCGTCGCCCGCCCTCTCGCGTCCTGCACACTGCGCCCTGCACACCGCAGTGCCCCGCAATGTTTAGTTCGCTGAAACCACGGGCAGTGAAATGTCAGCCTTGATCCCGTTACCAGTCGTCGCTTCGATTGTGACGGTGCCAGGCGACGTGCCCGGAGTGAAATTCACAACAGCAGTGCCATCGGAGTCAGTCACAGATGACGGAAGGTCAAACGTACCCGCGCCACCGTTCGTGACTGCCCAAAACACCGTCTGTCCAGAAACTGGATTGCCGAATTCGTCAACAACAACAACGGAAATCGGAACGCTACCGGCGCCAATCATGGCAACGGTCGGTTCGTTTGTTCCGACATTTTCTGCCTGAGCAGCATCAGCCGATTGCTGAATATTGAATAACACCGGATCGAGGCCGCTCACTTTTGCGCTGACCTGTGCCAATTGCGCCTTGGTACCGGCCTTGTATGAAATTGCTGCTTCGCCGTTGCCGTCCGTCTTAGAGGTAGCGGAGCTCACAGTGCCGTCACCGGCAACAATTGTCCAATCAACTTCAACACCCGAAGCCAATGTTGCATTACTAGTTGTAACCTGAACCTTCAGCGAATCAGTAGCACTGGCTCCGACAATCACGTTTTGTTGGGCACCATTTTCGACAAGAATACCAGCAATGGTAACTGGAGCGGTTTTGGCTGAATCGTTACAGGCGGCGAGAGAGGTGGCGACGGCCAGAAGCGACGTCGCCGCGGCGGCGCGGCGAATGCGGATCGCGAACATTTTGTATCTCCGAATATGTGATGACAGCGTTTCCTCATATTTTCGACAATGGTTGCTGTCCGACGCCTTTGTCGACACGCGGTAGACGTTGCAATGCGTTGAGTGTTAGTACGTCCATAAAACACATTCGTTGATAATTCCCCCGCATGAAACGAAACGCGCCAAGCAAATGAAGGCTTGGCGCGTTTGGAATCACAGGTGTATTAATCTGAAATTAAGGTGCAGCGTTTTTAGTGATCTAAGGCGTAATTTTTGTGGGTGTCGCGCCCTTCGGCCAAATGTTGTCCGATCGATTTATGTCAATCAACAATTTGTCCGGATCGAGTTCGACCTTTGTGAGCGTCTTGTCGCCGGGGAACGCGTACTGACGAACATAGTGCGACGTGTTCGTGCTCCACACTTCGGCTGGATACTTATAGTTCTGAATGGATCCGTCGCTGAATGTGAAGCGCACGTGAATTGGCAACACGCCGCGTTCCTTGCTTCCATATTGCACTGCCACCATCAGCGAGTCGCCCACCTTCTTCGTTGCCACGGTGTCGATGGTCTGGTCAAAGCGCGCGTTCTCAACAAACCACTCACGCCAGAACCAGTCGAGTCGACGACCGGAAGCATCTTCCATGGTGCGGAAGAAATCGGTCGGCGTTGGATGCTTGTACGCCCAACGCTTGACGTACAAACGGAACGCGTCATCAAACACATCGGGCCCAAGAATTTCCTGACGCAACAACTGCAAACCAACACTCGGCTTCACGTATGCGAAGATGCCGAGGAAGCGCGGGTCGATGCGGTCTGGACCGACGTTGATGGGTTTGTCGAGTCCACGTTGCATGAGCATTTCCACGTCGCCGCGATCGCTTCCAGCGCGCGCCATTTCATCTCCTTTCTCCGGAAACCGGCGCGCTTCGGAGAACATGTTGATGAACGTATTGAACCCTTCATCCTGCCACATATACACGCGTTCGTTGCTGCCAACGATCATCGGGAACCACATGTGCCCGATTTCGTGCGTGATCACATTGTACAGATCGTACTTGTCGGCGCTCTTGTTCTCCATTGCGATCATGGGGTATTCCATGCCACTGATTGGGCCCTCGACCGCCGAAATGTGCGGCCACGGATACTGGAACCAACGCTCCGAGTATTCCTGAATCGACATGCGCGATTGATCGGCGGCGTCTTTCCACGTTTCAACCGCCGACGGACGATAGTACGCATACGCCATCGAATTCTTGTAACTCGACGCATCCCACTGATAGTCGGGGGAGGCCGCGAACACCGCGTCGCGCACGTTCTTCGCGGCGAACTTCCATGTCATCGTGCCTGTCTTGCGAGCTCGCGCCGAACCATTCGCGAGTTCTTCGGCGGTAATAATGCGAATGACAGTGTCGGACTTCGCCGCCTTCGCCAAGCGCGAAATCTGCGTAGCCGTCAACACCTCGGCCGCGTTCGTCAGTGCGCCGGTTGCAGCTACGATGTAACCCGATGGTACAGTGACGTTCAAATTGTAGTCGCCGTAATCGAGATAGAATTCTCCCTGCCCCAAATACGGTTCCGTATTCCATCCGCGAACGTCGTCGTACACGGCAACGCGCGGATACCACTGCGCGAGTTCAAACAAGGCGCCATCGCGTCCCATGCGATCGGCACCGTGTTCCGGAATCAGGAAGTGCCACGCCATATCGAGCGTTGCAGTCTTTCCCGGCGCGAGCGGCTCCGAGAGATTTACGCGCGTCATGGTTTCGTTCAACTGCGTTTTGACTTTAACGCGCTTCGCCGCTGCGCCAACGCCAATCATTTGGTCGAGATGTTCAAATTCATCGCCCCCTTCAAATCCGCGCGCACCGAAGCGTGACTCCTGCGGAAAAATGAATGAGTTGAGTGAGTTGTTACGGAATGCGTTCTGTTCCGTTTGCAACCAGATGTACGTGAGCGTGTCGGGGGAGTTGTTCGTGTAGCGCAACACAAGCTGACCCTTCAATTGCTTGGCCGTTGTGTCGAGCGTTGCGTTGAGCGCGTAGTCCGCGCGGTTCTGCCAATACCTGGCACCTGGGGCGCCGCTGCCCGCGCGAAACGAATTCGCCGTTGGCAAAATGAGGGGAGCAAAAATTGACGTGTCGGTCACTGCCTGTTGCGGTGCAACACGTGCCATGCCGCCAGCACCTTGCGCATTAAGAGCGCCGGCGGTGGACAACATCAGTAACGACAAAGACAGCGAGTGCGTGCGCACGGCCCGCAATGAATGCAGCATGAAACGCATGGAGAGGAGGATGGAAGAGAGCCCAGCTGGATATCGACCGAAATATGCGTTGGCTAGCGCTATTCTGCGCTCCGGAAGGGGCGAGTCGTTCATTCTCGTACCCGAACGGCCGCCGGAGGTGTCCCTTCCTGCCTCACCTGCTTCCACAGACGGCTCGGTCTATTACAATTCCCATCCACTCTGGCCCACCCACCGTTTCGCCCTGCTGATGTTTCACGAAACTGCCGTATTCCCGCGTGGCTTTCGTTGTGCCAGCCGCAACGTCGGTCTTAAGCCGAGCGCGAAAGATCTGACGCTGTTTGCCAGTGATGTTGATGCGGCCGCTGCGGCTGTTTTCACACGCAATCACTTTCCGGGCGCGCCAATTATTCTGGGGCGCGAAACCATGCGCGGTGGTGTGTTGCGCGCGGTAATTGCGAACAGCAAAGTGAGCAACGTTGCTACGGGTGAACGCGGGCTCGACAACGCGCGCCGCATGGCCAGCGCCGCCGCGAAGGAACTCGGCACAAGCGCCGACCGTGTATTGGTGAGTTCAACCGGTGTGATTGGTGTGCCACTTCCGATTGAGAAAATTGAAAGCGGTGTTGTTGGCATGAGCGCAGACTTGCAATCCAATCCCATGGTTGGCGCCGAAGGTATCATGACGACCGACACGTTTCCGAAAGCGTTGTCGGCATTGGTTGGAACAAGTGGTGCAATAGTTACCTGGGTGGCGAAAGGCTCAGGGATGATTGAACCGAACATGGCAACCATGCTCGCCTACATCTTCACTGATGCAAAGTTTGACGCGCCAACTCTTGATCGGCTTCTGCGATCGGCCGTTCGCAATTCGTTCAACATGTTGTCGGTGGATACGGACACGAGCACTTCCGACACCTGCGCCATCATGGCCAACGGATTGGCGGGTACAGTTGACGAGACACAATTTCTGGAAGTGCTGACGGCGGGCTGCATTCGTATGACGGAAACACTCGCGCGCGATGGCGAAGGCGCAACGCGCTTGATTCGCGTTACAGTCACCGACGCATGGACCGAAGACGAAGCACGTATTGTTGCCAGGACAATTGTCAATTCACCGTTAATCAAAACCATGGTTCACGGAGCCGACCCGAATGTTGGCCGTTTGCTGATGGCTGTTGGAAAGTGCTTCGGTTGCAAAATCAATCCAAACGCAACGAACGCTTCAATTAACGGTTTCCCCGTCGTTCGCATGGGCCAGCGCCTCGAGTTCGACGATGCGGTGGTGCGCGAAACTCTTTCACGCGACGTCGTCGAGCTCGATGTTTCCCTGGGTGTCGGCACGGGAAGCGCGCGCGCGTTTGGGTGCGATTTATCGAAGGGCTACATCGAGGAGAACGCGGCGTATTACTCGAGCTGAGAGCTGCGGCTGCCGTTGCCGTTGCCGTTCTCACGCTACCGGGAACCACGACAACGTCAGTCGTTGGCTGCAATCCTCTGTTCACGTGTAAACGTCTACGTGTCACGTGTTAACGGCCCTTTCGTGTAACGTGTAAACGTCTACGTGTCACGTGTTAACGGCCCTTGCGTGTAACGTCTCACCTAAAACCTCCGTTGCTTTTCGGCTAGTCCTTGCGCTTCGACAGAATGCCGATGTCTTTGTCGCCGTTCCCCGCTCCGATCGCGTCGTCCATGTACGCCGCCAACGCCCGCAGCATCGGTACCGGTTGCCCACCCGCTGATTCGATCATCAACCGCACATCCTTGCGCGCAGTCTCGAGCGTGAACGTCGCCTTGTAATCCTCGTCCAGCATTCGCTTCGATCGCAGGTTGATCACGCCTTCCATTTTGACCTTCTGAAAAACATTGAAAACGTCGGCGCGTGGCATCTTCATTGCATCCGCCATGTGAAAAATGTCCGACAAACTTCCGGCCATCATCAGCATCATCGCGTTGCCGCACAGTTTGTAAGCCGCCGCCATATCCGCGCGCTCGCCGAGGTACACAACTTCGCCGGTCATTACGGTGAGCGCGTCTTTTACGCGATGGAATCGCTCGGTTGGGCCGGCCACGAACATCGTACCGGTTGCAGATCGGACTGCCGGTGGCCCCATCATCACTGGCGCATGCAGATAGTCGAGCCCCGCGGCATCGAGCGCAGCGGCGCGCGCTTCGGTGCGATCGGGGCGCAACGTCGTGTGATCGACAATCACTGCACCTGGTTTGATCGCGCCGCGCATTGACTGAATGGTTTCGTCGACCGTGTCGTCGTCGAGCAGCACCAGGTGAATGCGGTCGGCGTTCTTTACGGCCTCGGCGGCTGTATTCGCGATTTTAGCGCCGAGTGCGGCGAGTGGTTCGGCTTTCGCACGAGTGCGATTCCAGACTGTGACATCTGTTTCGCCACGAGCAATGAAAGCTTCGACGAAGGCAGAGCCGAGTAGGCCGGTGCCGAGGACTGCGATGGGAGTAGACATGCACGAACGATAATCGACGCGGAAATGTTCAGATAGCGTCGGGGAACTGTGAGCTAATTAGCTGGTGAGTAGCGGAGTGCTGTGTGACGGCCGAGAGTCCGCTGACCGCGAGCTGATTAGCTGGCTGAATCCTTGTGCGTTGTTTGGCGGGTGGAGCGACTACGAGGCGCCCCAAAAATAATAAAACCAAAGGTGCCAGCTGAAAGCTTGGACAGCTTTTAGCGGGGAGCTTTTGCTATCAGCTGGTAA
>JBDUAX010000663.1:0-1933 GCA_040004455.1 Gemmatimonadaceae bacterium | reverse complement strand
ACTCGAAGGAAGTGTACGAGTACATGCGATTGCTCGAGAAGTCCACGCCGCGCGTGAAAGTATTCTCGATTGGCACAACCGAAGAAGGGCGCGAGATGATCGCGGTAGCAGTTGCGTCGGAGGCGCTGATTGCAAAGATGAACGCGAATCAGGCACAACTCGCGAAACTTGCCGATCCACGCCTTATCAAAATGAACGACGCCATGGCCGACGACATCGCTTCAACAGCGACGCCGGTTTACTACATCACCGGAAGCATTCACGCGACAGAGTCAGGCGCACCGACCGCGCTCATGGAGCTTGCATATCGCCTTGCCGTTGATGAAAGCCCATACGTGAAAAACATTCGCGATCACGTGATCACGCTCATCACACCAATCGTTGAAGTTGATGGGCGTGATCGCGTGGTCGACATCGCGAACTGGAAATTGAAAAACCCAGGCAAGCAGGCGCCGAACCTGTTGTACTGGGGCCACTACGTTGCGCACGACAACAATCGCGATGCGATGGGCATGACGCTCAAGCTTACGCAGAACGTGCTCAACACGTACGTCGAGCACAAAGCACAGGTGTTGCACGATTTGCACGAGTCGGTCGCCTTCCTGTACGACAACACGATTGGCGACGGCCCGTTCAACGCGTGGATCGACCCCATTCTCACCAACGAATGGCAGATGATCGGTTGGAACAACGTGAACGAACTGCAGAAGCTCGGACTTCCGGGCGTCTTCGCACACGGCACGTTCGACACCTGGTCGCCAGGTTACCTGATGTTCATCGCGGCCACGCACAATGGCGTGAGTCGTTTGTACGAAACATTCGGCAACAGCGGCAGCGCTGAAACTGTTGAGCGCACACTTGGCGCAAACGAAACGTCGCGTACGTGGTACCGGCAAAATCCGCCAATCACGGGTCGCTTCAAGTGGTCGCTGCGCAACAACAACAATTACGAAATCAGCGGACTGCTGACGGCGTTGAGCTACACAGCGAACACGCGCGTAACCTTGCTGCGTAATTTCTACGAGAAGAGCAAGCGCTCAATTTTGAAAGCAACAACGGAAGGACCAGGCGCCTACGTGTTGCCTGCGAACGATCCGCGGCTTGGCTCGCAAGCAGACTTGTTGGCCGTGTTGCAAAAGCAGGATGTCGAAATTTCTCGAGCGACTTCTGAATTCACGGTAACTCTTCCAGTGCGTCGTGCTGCAGCTGCTGGTGCGGGCGGTCGCGGCGGTCGTGGAGGAGCAGCAGGTGGTGCAGCAGGTGGAGCAGCAGGTGGTGCAGCAGGTGGAGCAGCAGGTGGTGGTGGTGGACGTGGCGCAGCAGCCGATGGCGCTGCCGCAACACCCGATACAACGCAACTGTATGAAAAGAAAACATTTCCAGCGGGTTCGTACATCATTCGCATGGATCAACCGTACTCGCGCATTGCCGATGCATTGCTCGACTATCAGTACTGGGCGCCAAACGAACCGCAGCGCACACCGTACGACGACACTGGCTGGACGTTCTCCGAAGGTTTTGGCGTGCAGGCCATTCGCGTTGTCGACACGACCGTTTTGAAAGTGCCAATGACGCAAGTTACCGGCGTCATTACTGCGCCGAGTGGTGTTACGGGAAGCGGTTCGGTGTTCGCAATCAATCACAACGCCGACAACGCGCTCGCAACGCTGCGCTATCAGTTCAAGGACGCTGATATGCAGGCGGCGGAAGAACCGTTCGATGCAATTGGCCAGCACTTCAATCGCGGCTCATTTGTAATTAGGGGTATCGCGCAGGATGCACTGGAGAAGGCGTCGAAGGAATTGGGTTTGAAGGTATACGCGTTGACTGCGGCTCCGACCGTGAAAATGCATCCGTTGCGCGCTGCCCGCGTTGCACTCGTTCATAATTGGAGCAGCACCCAAACTGAAGGTTGGTGGCGTATTGGATTCGA
>JBDUAX010000268.1:0-6416 GCA_040004455.1 Gemmatimonadaceae bacterium | reverse complement strand
TATCGGACCCGTGCGGCGCGTCTCATACTAGCGCGTAATTGCTGGAAGCATGGCAGTTTAGTCCCCTTCAACCGGCCTGTAAAGGACCACCCCTGCCAGAGCGTTACCTTGGCCGTCAACTCGGCAAGTATCGGGTCATTCGACTTCTCGGAGCCGGCGCTTTTGCGTGGGTATACGAAGCGGTCGATCTCGATCTCGAAATTCCGGTCGCCCTCAAAATCCTGCGCCCTGAATATGCCGGCGTGGCCAACGCCGAAACGCGTTTCCGACGGGAAGCCACCACTGCCGCCAGGCTTCGCCATCCGAACATTGTCACCGTTCGCGACGTCGGGCAGGCGGAAGGCGCATCGTTCGTGGCGATGGACCTGCTCCCAGTTTCCCTCGCGCGACGCCTGGACGTGCTCCAACGCCTCCCGGAGCCGGAAGTTGTGCGAATGGCGCTCGATGTCGCGGCTGCGCTCAGCATCGCGCATACGGATGGAGTTGTTCATCGCGACATCAAGCCTGACAACGTGCTGCTGGGCTCGAATGGAGAATCAATTGTCGCGGATTTCGGATTGGCCGCCGCTTTTACCGACCAACATGGAGAGAGTGTTGATCTCAGCGACCCCAATCAGGTTATGGGAACGCCGCACTATTTCAGTCCCGAACAGGCGCGTGGACTGGATCTCGATGGTCGGACCGACCTCTACGCGCTAGGCGTGACATGTTATCGCGCAGCAACGGGTCGTTTGCCGTTTGAAGGTGACGACTGGTACGAGGTTGCAAAACAGCACATTGAGAACGAAGCGATTCCGCCGCGACAATTGGTTCCTGAATTGAGTGAAGAATTCGAAGCAATCATTCTGAAGTTGCTGGCCAAGAACCCCGACGATCGATTTGCCTCGGCTACGAAACTCGTGGATGCGTTGTTGGCGTTGCCGAGTGCACCTGTGTCGCGAAATTTGAGCTTGAGTCTGCTGCAATCGTCGGGCGCAGCAATTACGCAAATTGCGTCTCCGTACCATGGTGTTGCGCTTATTCCCGCCAAGCGAACATTGCGTAGAAATGTTCTGGTTAGCGGTGCGACAGTTGTGACCTTGGCCGCCGTTGCGCTCTTCGCCTTTCCCTCGGTTCTTAACATCAAATGGCAAAGGCTCTTCGGCGACACAGTGCAACCGGTTGCGACGACTAAGACCGACACATTGCCCGTTGTACAACCAATTGCGCCGACCGTTACACCAGATACCGGAAAGACCATTGCCGTTCCCGCGACGATCGACGTTAGGAAACCCGTTATCGCACCAAAGAAATCGCTCGCCCCGCGTACCGTTCACGTCGAACTCACTGCTCCCGACTCCGCTGAGCTTTCGGTGAACGATCAGGTTGTTGGTCACGGAAAGTGGTCCGGCGACTTGTCTGCTGGACGTCACCGATTTCGTGCCTCGCTTGAAGGCAACACGGCCTCGTGCGCTTCGTTGCGACACGATTCCACAGCGACCATTGCTGGCGAGAAAGCCAATCAGATTGTTCTCGATGTTGCGGGGTGTTCTGTGTTGATGTTGAAGGTGATTCCGAATGACGCGGAATTCACAATCTCGGCCGATACAACTGCCCGTTTTCCGTTCATGCCGCAAAAGGCCCGCTCAGCTGGACGCCCAATTCCATTCGTGTTGCGAAATGGTCTGTACAGAATCGACGCGAAAGCGGAACGCTGTTCAAATTATGGCGACACGGTCACGGTGAAGCACAACGCTACGACGAATTCTGATACAGTTTCGCGCACCATTACAATGCTCTGCTGATTCGTTCGTCATTCTCTCAATGGGACGCTGACCCGGCAAACGCACCCGCGATCGCTCCAACAATCGCGCCGAACCAGAATCGATGATCGCGCCACCATGATTTTTCCGGCAGTGCAATAAGCACGGCGTGCGACGCGGAAACTTGCGAGACCTTGCCCGTGATGGTCGCAACAACGCGAGCGGTATCAACACTCATGATCGTCACGCGTGCAATTAGCGCATCACGCTGTGCCGGATCTACCACGTTCGCGCGCATACCCACCCGTAACCAATGCGCTTCAGATCCGCGAAAAACAACCGTAGTGTCGCTCGCAGAATCGATGAGAAAACGCGCTGGATTTCTCGGCATTCTATTCGACACCGGTGCAATTGCCTCCGGCTGGGTCGTTTGGTGCTGACAGGCGGCCAACATCAGCACTGCCAGACTGACGAGCGAGAACGCGCGTCGCGCAACGTTCCGCGTTGCTGTTCGTGCTAGCCGACTATCCAAGACTTCACGTCGTTGAACATCACCAGCACAAACAGGCAAAGCACCGCAACTACACCAACGCGGGCAAATCCCTCGCGAACGTTTGCGCTGAACGGTGTTCCCTTTATGCGTTCCGCCAATAACAACAGGATCTGTCCCCCATCGAGCACCGGAATAGGAACGAGATTCAACAACGCGATGTTCAAACTGAGGAACGCAATCAACCCAATCAGGAATTCACTGCCCGTTTGCGCCGCCTGGACAGAGACACGTGCAATCGCAATCGGACCCCCCAGGTTCGACACAGACGTTTCGCCCACCGCCAACTGGCGCAACGTGCTTCCAATCAGTTTGGTTTTGTCCCAAGTCTGTTCCACGCCGAGCGAAATCGCGCTGGCGAATGTGAAGTCGGAGCGGACAACCACATTTGCTACGACTTTTATTCCGACCTTTGCAACGCGCTGCTTGGTTTTGGTCGCCGAATCAGTGACCTCGCTGACTTCCGGCGTAATTGACCGAGTAAGTTTTTCGTTTCCACGTTTTACTTCAAATGTGAGTGGAAGCGCACCCGTTGCCGGTGAAACGTGATCGATGACTTGATCCCAGCTTTTCACTGGTTGACCGTCGATTGCAACAATCTCGTCGCCACGTGCGAGTCCTGCTTTCGCGGCCGGCATACCCGCAACCACAGAATCAACCACGGCCGGCACATACCGTCCGCCGTACTGATAGGACAACCCAATGTTGAGAATGATTGCGAGCAAAATGTTCATCATGACACCTGACGACATGATGAACACACGCGCACTCGTTGATTTTGACTCTACAAATCGATTGACCGGAACCGCCTTCGGCCCAAAAGGCGCCATGGAATTTTCATCCCACAAGGCCGACGGCGCTGCCGGTGCCGCGGCGGCTTCGAAATCGCCACGATCCTTGCCTCCTTCAATACCGGCCATCGAGTCGTCTTCGCGCGTAGCCATACGAACGTATCCGCCAATCGGAAACCAGGAAACGCGATAATCAGTTTCGCCGCGACGAACGCCAAACAATCGGCCTCCCCAGCCAAGCGAAAATACCGGCGCGTATACCCCCGTAATTTTCGCGGCCAGGAAGTGTCCGAGCTCGTGAACAAACACAACGAGTCCGAATACCAGAAACGGTGCCAGGTAAGTCAGTGCAGTGCTCAAGTCGGGTTCCGTGAATGAACAAATCGTCGGGCCAGCGCGTCGGCCGAAAGCAGCGCTTCCAGCGAATCACCAGGCAAATCAGAAAGCGCCTTAAGCGCGCCGGTAACAGATACTGCGATATCGGAGAAAGTGATGCGACCCGCCAGAAACTCCGCCACCGCCACCTCATTGGCCGCGTTAAAGATGGCCGGCGCTGCTCCACCCCTGATACCCGCGCCAATGCCTGCTTGTAACATCGGAAAATCAGGCCACCGCACCGCCTCAAAAGTTAGCGAGCCCTGCTGTACAGGATTGTACGGTGGTACGCCTATGTCGGCTACGCGTTCCGGCCAGGTCAGCGCGAACAGAATAGGGAGTTCCATAGAAGGAACCCCCATTTGCGCGAGCACGCTGCCGTCTGTGAACTCGACGAACGAATGAACAATGCTCTGAGGATGCACCACAATTTCAATGCGATCGTAAGGCACGCCAAAGAGATGGTGCGCCTCGATGACCTCGAGCGCCTTGTTGGCCAGGGTCGCACTGTCGACGGTAATCTTGCTCCCCATTTTCCACGTGGGATGGTTGAGCGCGTCGGCGACGGTGGCCGACGCAATGCGTTCGCTGCTCCACAAGCGGAACGGACCACCAGATGCTGTAATAATCAGACGTCGAATGTCTTCCGTACGCCGACCAGCCATGCACTGCAGAATTGCAGAATGTTCGCTGTCCACGGGCACCAATGTGCCGCCGTGCTCCTGCGCTGTTCGCGTTACGATTTCGCCAGCAATTACGAGCGACTCCTTGTTGGCGAGTGCAACCCGTTTACCTGCTGTAAGCGCCGCGAGCGTTGCTGACAATCCTGCAGCACCGACCACGGCGTTGATCACGATGTCCACGTCTGCGCGCGTGGCCGCTTGCACCAGGCAGTCCGAACCGATGTTCCAGCCGTCGCCGTCATTGCCCTGCACCAACCCTGAAAACGTGGGCTGCCAACGCTCAACCTGTGCACGAAGTAGCTCAGCGTTTCCATGCGCGGTTAACGCGCGAACCTGAAATCGTGATTGCTGACGCTCCAACACATTCAATGCGCTTTTTCCAATCGAACCAGTTGAGCCAAGAATCGCGACGCCCTTTGGCGATTTGTTGCTGCTCACGCAGTTGGTGCCGGAATCAGCAGCGCCCAGTATAACGCGTACGCAACAGGCAATACAAAGAACAACGAATCAAAACGATCAAGCGCGCCGCCATGCCCAGGCAACAACGTGCCGCTGTCTTTCACACCCGCTTCACGTTTGTACAAACTTTCAACGAGATCACCTGTTTGTGCGGCCGCACTGATTCCAACGGCAAACAAGATGGCGCCCCACGGTGTGAACGCGAGCTGCGCGTACGGTCGAAGCGAATACTTCACGAACAAGAGGCACACAACTATCGTCAAGAACACTCCGCCAATTGATCCAGAGATTGTTTTCGCAGGGCTTACCGACGGAATGAGCTTCGGACCCTTGAACGCACGTCCAGCGAAGTACGCACCGGTGTCGCTGGCCCACGTGAGTGCAACTGGAAGAATGAGCACCAACGCGCCCGACGTATCTCCTACCGCGTAACCGAAATATCTGAGCGCATAGGCGAAGCTTAGTGTACCTCCCGTATACGCGACGCCAAACAACGTTACTGCGGCTGCGCTCAACGGCTTTCCATTAACGCCACGCGCCCAGATCGAGGCCGCAACAACGGCCAACATCACAAGCACGGCCACCACGTTCGGTATGTTCACGACGCGCAGGAATTGCGCGTGTACAGCAATTGGAACGAGCGCCGCGAGCACCACTCCCATCACTGACAGCGGATTTGTGCCACCGACTCTTGCGATGCGCATAAATTCGAATGCGCTGATGGCCGACATCGCGGCAAGCACAGTCGCGAGCGCGGCATCGCCTTTCCAGAAAACCCACAACAACAGCGGAACGCCAACGAGCGCTACGCCAACCCGTTTCGCGAGTTCTGATGAATTGCTGTTGGCTGGCGTCGAAGTCACAGTGTTCGTCGCGAGTCGCTCACGTGGATACGCGCCCGTAACGTCGGTCGCGACGCTGGAAATCGACAATCGCTTCGAAGAGCGCTACCCGCCCAAAGTCAGGCCACAGCACGCTCGAGATATACAACTCGGCGTAAGCAACTTGCCATAAGAGAAAATTCGATAAGCGCTGCTCGCCGGACGTTCTGATCAACAAATCGGGATCAGGACACATTGACGTGTACAAACGCGCGCTAAAGGCTTCTTCGTCAATTGCGTCGGCGTTGAGTTTTCCACTCTTCACATCGGCAACGAGCGAACGCGCCGCGCGCACCAGCTCTGCGCGACCACCGTACGATATGAACAGATTGAGCCCGAGTTTGGTGCCCTCGGCGGTGTCGCGCATAATGCGCGCAACCGCTTTGGCAGCGGGCGTTGACAATCGTTCGAGATCGCCAAGCACGCGAACGCGCACTCCTTGCTGACGCAGTTCGTCGACTTCGCGCTCAATGTATTCCTCGAGGAGCATCATCAAGGCGGAAACTTCAATGGCCGGCCGTTGCCAGTTTTCCTGTGAAAACGCAAACAGCGATAGCCATTCAACACCGCTCTCAAGACACGCTTCAACAACCTCGCGAACGGCTTTCATTCCGGCGCGGTGTCCAAACGGACGTGGCTGATGTCGTTCGCTCGCCCAACGACCATTGCCATCCATGATGATGGCAATGTGACTCGGGACCGCTCCGTGCGTGCGGATGCGGTCCATCAGGTCTACCGGATTGGCGCCCGGCGTTTCACGAGACGATTCGCCCATTGCGGCGGCGGTTGTCAGCCGAACTCAGACTTCCATGATTTCGGCTTCCTTCGCCTTTAATTGGGCGTCGATTTTGCCGACGAAATCGTCATGCAGTTTCTTCAGATCTTTTTCGGCGTGTTTCTTATCGTCTTCTGAAACGCCGTCCATTTTCTTGATC
>JBDUAX010000662.1:0-1944 GCA_040004455.1 Gemmatimonadaceae bacterium | reverse complement strand
CATCCTGCGCCACCAACTTCCCGCGCACCGCCAAATTCAGAATCGTCTGCCGCAGTTGCTTGATCTGATCAGCACGCGCCGTGATATCCGGCAACACGCTCAACGCAAAGCGCGCGTCCGCACGAAACGTGTCAGGATCCGGCGCATTGAGGCGCGCGAAACTAGCCGCAGCCAATCTGTCACGCGTTGCCTCACGTTCCGCACGCGCATCCTCCAATCGATCGCATAACGCCATCAACTCGTCAAACTTCGCAAGTATGCGTTTCTGTTCGCCGAGCGGCGGTAAAGCAACAGGGATGCTATTCATTTTTGTTTGGTTCATTTTTGGCTGCGCTGAGCCGGTTACATACGGCTTCAGATCGGTCGAATTGATGAACAACTCAACATACTGCAGAAATTCTAAGGAAAGCCCATCGAGCACATGTGCATGATTGTTCACCCAGTATTTGCCACGTGCGATGAATGCAATTGGTGTCGACCGATTGATGAGATTTGCTCCATCCTCGCCGATGAGAAGCAGCGGTTTGTCAAAGAGGAAGGCGTCGATCTTGTCAATAACGCCCGATGCGCCGTAATAGTCGAACACCTTGGCTCGTCCATTTCGTTCTTCCTTAGAAACGGGAATTCGTTCACCATCCCGTGAAATCACAATGTCCCCAAACTTCGCACATACCCAACCGGACGGCAGTTCGAACGGAGCAAGATTCGGCGACACCGGTTTAAGCGCAGCCGAGCCTGTTGATTTTCGGCTGGCGGTCTTTCGCTTGTGCGCAATGATCTGTTGCAGGAGTTCAGTCGCTGCGGGCTCGTTAGCATCCTGCTCAACCAACTTCCCCCTCACCGCCAAATCCAACACAAACTTCCTCAACCGCGCCACCACATCCGGCGCGTCCGCAACCTTGTCATAATGCTCCAGCAATTGCTCCGCGTTCATCGCAACAACGCCTCCGACAGAATCGCCTTCAACTGATCACGCAACCGCGCCGTCTCATCCTCGGCCGCACGCAAATCGGCCAGCAACGTCTCCACATCACCATGATCCTCCGCAACGGTGTGCGGATTCTTGATGTCGAGATTGTATCCACGCGCTTTCACTTCGTCCGCTGTCACCTTCCACGCCTGCGGCGTCTCCTCGCGCCCCTTCCGCTTCGCACCACCCCACCACTCCACACAATCGGCGAAGTGCTCAACACGAATTGGCTTGGTCATGGAGTACGCCTTCTGCCCCGCCGGCACGCGATGCTCGTAAAACCAGATGTCTTTTGTAGGCGCACCCTTCTCAAAGAACAACAGGTTCGTACCAATACTCGCGTACGGCTTGAACACACTGTTCGGCAAACGCACGATCGTGTGCAGGTTGCACTCGGCTAATAACTGTTCCTTAAGACGCGTCTTCACACCTTCGCCAAACAAACTGCCATCCGGCAATACAATCGCCGCGCGCCCATTGTGTTTCAGCAGTCGAATAAACAGGGCGAGAAACAAATCAGCCGTTTCTTTCGTGCGCAAATGCGCCGGAAAGTTTGACTCAATACCATCTTCTTCACGCCCACCAAATGGCGGATTGGCGAGAATAATCTCCACGCGATCCTTCGCTTCCCAACTGATGAACGGACGCGCCAGCGTGTTGTCGTGCTGCACAAAACTTGGATCTTCAATGCCGTGCAATAACATGTTGGTCACACACAACATGTGCGGCAGCGGCTTCTTTTCCACCGCACGCAATCCGCCCTGCATCGCACTCTCTTGGCGTACGGTCTTGACGTAACTATCGCGCATGTGGCGAATGGAGCACGTCAAGAATCCGCCGGTGCCACACGCGGGGTCAAACAGGGTCTCACCCGGATGCGGATCAATACGCTCCACCATGAACTGCGTGACCGCACGCGGCGTGTAGTACTCACCCGCGTTGCCGGCATTCTGCAGATCGTTCAACAGCTGCTC
>JBDUAX010000020.1:0-21633 GCA_040004455.1 Gemmatimonadaceae bacterium | reverse complement strand
GGCGGTGGTGGCGGCTTTGGCGGACCCCCAACGCCTCCGGAATACATCAGCGGATTTGGTGCTGAGGGTGTTGAAGCGTTACGCGCATTCGTAAACGCCGGCGGAACGCTGATGACATTTGGTGAATCGGGAACGCTCGCGATTGATCGCTTCAAGTTGCCCGTGAAAGATGTTGTCGCCGGAAAGAACACCAAGGAATTCTGGTCGCCGGGTTCAACATTCAAAATGCACGTGAACAACACGAACGCGTTGGCGTACGGCATGCCAACGGACGCGCTCGCAATTTGGCTTCGCGGATGTCAGGCGTACGAAGTGACCGATCCCAACGCGAAAGTGGAAACGATTGCTTCGTATGTGGACCGAAACGTGCTGCGCAGCGGCTGGCTTGACGGCGAAGCCGTGATTGCTGGAAAGGCCGCGATGCTTTCAGTGCCGATGGGACAAGGACGCGTGGTGTTGATCGGCTTCCGTGTGCAGCATCGTGCGCAGGCGCACGGCACTTACAAGATGCTGTTCAATGGTTTGCTGAGGTAGCGCCCGCCGTTGCAAGTATGATTTTGTCGGTACACAGCGAAACAACGGCGTCGCGAATGGCCCACCACCACCAACCCCTTCGGATTGTCGAGTCGCCCTTTGACGGCCAATGCGACGACGACGACGACGACAATAGCAATTGCAATTCCAACCAAACCGGTCCAGAATCTTATCACGGGTTTCCAATGCCTTTACCTCGACGCGGAGACGAAGATGAAAAATTCCATGACACGCTCAGTCCTACTCGGCTGTTGCACGATGTTCGTAATCATCACGTCGCCACTCGCGGCGCAAGGTGGTCGACAACGGGTAACGAAGGGTTCGCAAACACGCGGCGGCGCTGGGGCGGGCGTTGTGTGCAGCTACCTGACCGAAGATGAAGTGAAACCCGTGTTGGGAAGCGAACTGCAACCGACATTCAGCACAGCCGGACACTGCACCTGGGCCGCGAAATCGGGTGGCAAGCAAATTGTATTGATCACGATGCGCACAGCCGGAGAGGCCGCCGAGCACGCTTTCGATTACGCTCTTGCCAATCCGATCAAGGGTGCGGATAAGGGCGTCGTACAGTCGGGATTCGGCGATAAGTCGTTCGCGATGATGCTCGACCGGGGCGTTCAAATCGACGTGCTTAAAAACAAGAAGATGATGCAGGTGCAGTATTTGACTGGCGCGCATGGCACAGCCGCCGATCTTGAAAAGCTGAAACCCATCGCGACCAAGGCAATCGCCGCGTACTGATTGCGAAAAGGAAATTTCACAACCGTTCGCACTACTTCTTGAACGACTTTCCCTTTTCCTTAAGCGCTTCCTTCAGCAATCCCATTGCTTTTGGCCCCATACCGTGCAAATCGGCAATGTCGATTTCACGGTGTTTGGCGAGCGCCTCGACAGTCGACACACCGACGCTGTTGAGCGCGCGAATTGCCGGTTGCGCAACCCCTTCGGGAAACGATGGTTTCGGAGTGTCGCTTTTGGTGACCTGAGGGGCTACGCCCTTCGAAGTTTTCCTGGCAGTCATGACTTGGCCCTAGTTTGCGGGTTCGGTTGACGTCGCACAACGCGTGGTCGGAGATTTTGCCATGAGTTGTTCATTCGCACAACCACCGAAATCCAAGACGCGACCTGTCGCCACAAAAAGGCCACAAAACGGGAGAGGACCAGTGAAACTCAAATCAATTGATTGGGTTTGAATCGCGCATCCAATTTTGTCGCAGCGGGGCGATTCCGAAGCCACGCCATGGGAATGTCCGACTCCATTAGCCCAGTCTGTGTGTTCAATATCGCATCGACCAATCGGCCTTCTGCCTGAAAGCCGACGGATGCATACAGTCGCTGCGCACGCGTGTTGGATTCCTGCGTAATCAGTTCAATTCGCAATACGTCGAGGCGGTTGTACTGTACTTCATGAATGAGCGCATCAAACAATTGTCGCCCGACACCTTGTCCTTGCACGCTGGGGTGCACGGCAACAGTCAACGCACCGATTACGTGCGCAAAGCGCCGAAGCCCGTTCCGATAGCAGTGCAATTCGCCAACGACTTCGTTGTCAGCTGTGACTGCGACGACAATGACACCGTCGGCAATGCTCCGCGTAATGAAAGTACGCACGTAGTCAGACGTTACTTCTTCCGGGTAGCGGGCCAGGCCGCCGTTCGCGCGTGACGCCGCTGCATACAGCGCGCGAACTGCTTCTACATCGGCCAAGGTGCCGGCGCGAATAGACAATTGTGCGGGTTGCGGCACCGACATCGCGATCGGTGCCAACTAGAGATCTTTCGTAAGACGAAGTCCAGACCCGGCATACCCAACCTTTCCGTAAAACGCGTGCGCGTCGCTGCGGCGTGTGGCCGACGTCACTGAAATTCTCTTCGCGCCTCGCTCAGTAACCCATTGCTCCACACGCGAAACAAGTTCTCGCCCCACATGCCTGCCGCGACACGCTTCATCAACGACCAGCGTTGTAATCCAGGCCGACGGCTCAGTGGCATGCAATGAGGGGAACGTATGCGCCGTAATAACGCCGACAACTTTTTCATCGATTTCTGCAACGAATATCACGGCGTGCGTGTGGTCAACCAGTGGCAGCAATCGCTGCGCAATTTCCGCAGCGTTTGACGGATACCCGAGTTGAGTGAGCAGGTCAGCCATGACGGGCGCGTCGGCGGAGACCGGTTGGCGAATTGTAAGCGAAGTAACCATTCCGAAAGTATAGGCGGACGTTTGAAGAGATGTTTGTACTCTACACGCACGACTATGCGAAGTCGTTGACCGCCGCTGGAAAATTGCTCGCAATCGCGAAGCTATGACGCCTCGCTAGTTGCCGTTCAGCCGCTTCTGCACTTTGGGGTCGAGCACTCGTACACTTACCGATCGCGCAATGGACTTTCCAGAAATCAAATCGTCGATTTGCAATTGTAACACGTGACGTCCCGGGGGCGAATCGGCCAATCCGTAGTTCATTTGATCAACGATGACGGGCTTCGCAGCGGCGTCGCGCGTGAATGTCACTTGTGGAGCGTCGGATTCGCTGTTGACGACTTGCGTTGCGGCACCCCCGCTTGCTTCGATGGTGGTACGAACATCCGCAAAAATTCGACGACCCTTTTCCGTTCGCACCGTCACACGCCAACGCACGCGACCCGCGTTGTCCGGCTTGAGATCGTATATTTCCCATAACAATGCAAACGTTGACCGGGGCAACACCGACGCGCCGTTCGGCACTATTTCAAGGTCCCGCCATGTGGCAGGATTGTGTCTTGCCGGAGTCGCAGAAGCGGCCACAAGAATGTCACTGACACCGAATCCGTTAAACGTCAACGGTGCCGTGGCGTCTCTCGTTAACAACGCACCGCCTCGCGCACTGCGAATGGCTTTCACATCAACTGCCTCAACGCGATGCATCACGACGGCCGACGCTAACTGTGCGCGGAACTGCGTGCGGTAGTCAATTTCATCGCGAACCGGACGCGCGCGCTTTTGTTCTGAGTGAAGTAGCGAATCACCAAGCGGTGTTGCAATCCAGAATGCCGTGCGAATTGAATCGGGAGACGCCGATCTGCTGTTTCCACGAAGCGGAAATCTCCGGAGCGGAATTCGCGCCCCGATGTAAATGTCCGCTCGATTGTTCGGGGCTCGAAAACGTGCGACCGCAACGTCTATGGTATCCATGCCAACTTGATACGGAACGTCATCCCAGTTCGCCGCTTCCCATTGTGCGCATTGCACGAAAGTTCTGATTCCGATGCCCCGATTGCAGGAGTACTGAGCGAATGTCTTCTGATCGTGTACGAATCGTGCGATGAACTGCGTCGACAAACGCGATTCATAAAATTGATTGACGAAGAAAACTGTTGCTTGCCCCAGGCGCATCGAGCGCACGTACCCAGGCCACCCTCGTACCAGTGACGCGTCGGACAGACGTTGCTCAAGCGTCAATGCGTTTGTAAAATATTTCCTGTCAATATTCCAGCGTTCATCTGGAGTGCCACGCTCCATTAACATGATGCCAGCCGGAGTTTCGCTCCCGGACTGCCCAAATGACGCATCAACCCCGTACAGAAAATCCGCCTCGGCCATGCGTGCACGGTGTGCGAGACGCACTTCGTTTACTGGTGTGCTCCACAACGGATCGAGCAGCGACCAACCGCGCAAATCAAGTTGCTGCAATTCGGAAGGGAGATGTTCATATCGCCATTCGTCATCAGCGATGCCCAATAATCCATCGAACGAGTCGTAGCGAACGGAATCAGCGCGAGGCAGGTGCAGCAAGGCCAGGTCAAATGCCTGCATGCCAGTCATCTGGTCGGTCGGCGAATTGGTGAAGCGCTTCTGCGTCGCGAGCGCTGCCGCGATACGCGTAACGGAATCGGTAGCAGGAAGGTCGTGGAACGACGCGGCCACACTATCCACACGCTTCCAATCACGCATTTTCACGTACGGCATTATCGCGTTTCGTACAAAACTCGCCTGCAGTGCCGGATTCGTGGTTGTTAATCGCGCGGAACGTGCGTAAAGCGACGAGATCCACACGGCTTCGGATACGCCGAGTCGATCCGATGGCTTTGGCAGAGCGGGAAGGGCTCGCACCGGCAACGCATCGTTCGCCAGGCTATGAAAATACTTTTCTTCGGCAAACCAATTCAGGCCGACGGGGCGCTCGAGCATTCGCTGCGTTGTGATCCAGAGAATTTTCGCTGTCGACGTCATCGCAATGACAGCCGACTTTGTTTGTCCCGAAGCAATCAGGCTGTCAACAATATCATCGATAAGTCTCAATGCTTCGACTCGCGTTTCCTTGTTTGTCGCGAGCAATCGCATGGTCGCGTATTCAGTCTTGATGAGCGGGTCTTGCGGCGACAAATGCATCGCCTCTTCGTATGCATACCACATGCAGTACGCGAGCGTCGGGTCTTTTTCTGGCTTTTCGTAGGGCGCCGAGCCCCGCAGCGCCCAGAGATTGCGTGCATGCGCAATTGCCACACCGCGCACCGCTTCAGCACCCGGAATTTTGCACGGAAGGCTCATCGATGGCGCGGAATCGCGCGGCAATGCGTACGGTTCGTATAGTATCGTGCGCCTGCGCTCGACACTGTCGTCACCGACGGGTCGTGCATCGGGATAGAAATCCGCGAGGTAGGCGATTTTGTGCGCGCCGCCTGGAGTAATGTTGGGCGGCCTGTGACATGCGCTAGCTATGGTGATCGACATCAAAGCCACGAACAGACTACATCTCACTGCAAATTGAGATCGCATCATTTCACTCTTGTCCGACGCTGAACGTTGGGGTAGAGCACCCGCACACTTACTGAACGCTTGCTGTATTCAGATAACGCAAGAGCCCTCGAATGCGAAACGGGACAGCGGCCAGGGAAGCAGTTGAACGCACAAGGAAAACTGTTCGTCCAATTTGGCGGTCGCTTGTAATACTGCGGGCCACCGACACTTCGCGCCACCCCGTTTGCGCGGCAGGACGGCTACAACGCGGCGAACATCCTCATGAACATATCTGGGTCAATTTTTTTGCATTGTCCGCGCCCCGGTCGAGTCGCGCCGACGATATCAATTGTACGATTTTCGCCAGGTCCCGCCGGCACACAGCCGAACTGGCCGCGCTGTCTGCTTCAAGCAGCGCACTAAAGGCCATCGAGTAAGCATTCCCCATTCGACGCGTGGCCTCGTCGATCACAACGGTCGAATCGCCGAGACCGCGCAACTCCAGGCGAAAAAGATTTGCGCGAAGTGAGTCGGCAACAATTGGCGAATCGGCTTGCGACATGGCTCGATAGTGCAAGCCATCCAGTCGAGTAAAACGTTTGAACCCACTCAGAGAGCCGGTGGACGTTATGGCGAAAGTAATGGGACGACGATTCGCGTTAAGGCGCACCACATCAGCCAATGTGGAATCGGTCCAATCTGGCTTCGCCGCATCATGCAATGTGCGCGTCGTCGGAATTGGCATGGTAGAATCGTCGTGAACCAGTCGTTTGGCATACGACGGGTCGACCAACAACGCAAGGTTTACCAGCCGCACATCGGGGCGCACACCTTCAACGTCCTGCAGATACAAAAGCGGAAATGTGTCGTTGTCGCCAACAGTGAAGTAGAGTGCGTTTAGCGGCAATTCCATCAACGAGTTTCGCGAGTAATCGAGCGCGAAGTATCTGTTTGATGCGTCTCGTGAACTCCAGTTGTCCGCCATTTGAATGACAGGCAGGCTTGCAAGCAGTAGCGCGGCCGCAATTGCGAAAGAGCGTTTGGCAATCGGAGCGGACGTGCGAATCGAATCCACTGCGATGTTCGCAATAAACCCGCCACCAACAGCGATGGCGATTCCAAATGTGATGCAAATTGGTAAGTAGTGACGATTGAGGGACCGAAAAAAATGTTCAGGAATGTTGAAGTACAACACCGTCATCGAGGCTTGCAGTAACAACACCATCATGAACGCAAAACCGAAACGTTTGTCGCGCCGCCACATGGCTGCAATTCCAACAACACCAATCAGCGCTGCGGCAGCTCCCAGAATTCGTGAAGGGCCATTCCAGTGAAAGAAGTTCTCCGAAAATGTTTTCACCACATCACCAACTTGCGACGACCAGAACGGCGCGTTTCTGGGCCAGAAGCTCACGAGAAACCCACCACCAAATCGGTCGAGCGAAACAAAACTCCACAGCAACTTGAGCGAACTGGTGTCATTCCAGCTGAGCAGTGAATGTGAATGGCGAGAAATTGGAATGAGCAACAACTGCAAGGAAAGGGCCGCCATCGTTGTCGACGCGCCTGCAACCCACACGCGCCAATTCCCCAACGTCTTCGCATCGCGAATCAAAACCCACACCAACACACTTGGCGCCAACAATGAGTTGGTGCGATGGACGCTGAAATCGATTCCAACAAGCAGCCCAAGCCAGGCAAAATGAATCCATGCATCGGGCCGCTCGGCATCTTCCCACCACCGCAGCATTCGCCACAGAATGAGCCCCGTGAACACTGCCGTCAGCATGTATGGCGTGAACTGCGTGGCGTAATCCCACATGGTCGCACTTAACGCCAGCGTCAGCGCACCGAACGCCGCACCGAGTTGCGCAGCCACTCCATTGTCGCCGCCAATCATTTTGAGAATGCGCAAAGCGATCGCATAAACCAATATCACTGAAAGCGACGCCAGCACGCCCGCCATCAAATTCAATACGTGTGCGACTGAGCCGCCCGGGACAACTTGCGTCAGTGGCCAACCAACCAGCGTGAGCAACAGACTTCCCGGTGGGCCGACAACAGACAGCGTGCTCGATGCCAGCGAATACGAGCTCGAATCCCACCAGTTGATTGTGGGATACGAAGTCTTCCAATAGACGGCGAATGAACTCAGCGCGATGAGTGCATACGTCCAATTGCGTAGCTGCTTAGGCATGCGCTCAACTCGTGCAGTTAGAGTGGCAGTTACGAACATCCATCGCGAATTACGAAACCACCAACTCCCAATGCCAACGCTTTCGTCACATCAGTTGAAGCTCTCTCCGGCCAGCGTGCGCGTGAGCGGGGCGGCGAACGTCAACGCCACAGCACCCAAAGCCGCACGGAAAAATGGCGACGCATGACTCTATTCTTTAGTAGCCACAACCGCCGTTCCATAACACAACACTTCTGTTACTCCCGACATCACTTCGGTTGCATCGTATTGAATACCGATGACGGCATTGGCGCCCAGTTCATACGCATGCACCAGCATGATTGCGAACGCTTCAGCGCGCGTTTTTTCACACAAATCTGTGAGTATGGTGATGTTGCCACCAACCAACGTTTGCAAGCCAGCGCCGATGGTGCCGAACACGGAACGCGAACGCACAGTGACGCCGCGCACGACGCCGAGTGACTGCGAAACCTGATGACCTGCGAGATTCATCGTGGTGCTGGTCATTGCATGCTCAATTGGACGAGCGGCCATGTCGGGCCTCCGGAGAAATGAAAGGTCGAACTGCGTGAAACCGCGCTCGCGATTGGCGCCGAGTTTCGATTGCTACTCCAGTATCTGTGGCGGAAAGCGTTCGCACCAGAGGAGCGGCCTTGGCCGCAGTGTTCGACCCTCGCCCGGTATGTAGGAACTTCCCAGGACAGACGCCTTGATGCGCCATGCTCAAAATGCTGCGTCGTGGGCCCAGGTCGCTTGTCGAAATTGCGAAGCGATTCACGGTGAGCCGGCCGGCCATTTCGTAGCATGCGGCCATTGGTGCAACAATGATTCTGGCAATTGCGCGGCCCCAATATGTATTTCGATGTGATGCGGTTCAGCTTGACACCATTCAACGAGCCGGCGTGACGACCCATCAATTTGGCGTTTTGCGCGTTGCCAAACGGAACGCCCACAAGCTCATCGCCGCCGAGAAGAGGGTAATGCTCAAGTAGGCAGGATCAGTCATGAGCTCACGCGATTCAACAACCATGCGCGCCACGTGCGCGACAACCAGTAGGGCGAAGATGATTCCGGTGGTGATGACGTAGGTTCGCATGGTGTCACTACCTGATTTTGAGTTTGTTGGAACGCCAATTGCACTGTCGTGCTTCAACCAGCCCTTCGTTCACGGTCGCTGGACAGCACTTCGAACAAACCCGGTGCAACTCACTCTGTGGTATGGATCGCTGTGCGTCCGCGTTCGTTGCGACGCACGGGATCAGAAATATCAGGGAATTTACGCGGTTTGCTTTCATAAGCATTTGACGAACAACGAATTCACTGGGTGGCACTCGTCACGCGTTACACCGCTGGCATAACGCTATGCCACCTGTTGCCCAACCTCGCGCACTTGCTCCGTATGGCGCGCCTCGTGGCCACCAATAAACATGAGCCAATCGTACACGCTCATCAATCCAAACCGACCGTGGGGCGCCATTACCGCCGACAGATCATCACCATCGGCATCGTCGATAAACGCGCGCAATGTTGCACGACTTGCAGACAGCGCCTTCAACGCCTCCACCGACGTGACTGACGGTTCTGGAATTGAGCCCTCACGCGCAACCAACGCTGCGGAGCGATTTTTCAAACCATCAACATCGAACGACGGTGTAATCGGCGAAGTCGCCTGGTCTTTGCCCAGTCCGACCGCGCGCGCCTCCTCCCACTTCGCTCGCAGCAATGCCGCAATTCGCCCCTCGACCATTGCGAGATGTTGCACAACCTGCGCAACCGACCACCGATCATCACTCGGCCGCCTTTCACGCGAGTTTTCCGGAACGTCGTTCACCGCCTGCTCAAGTGAAGCGCGCGTGACATCGAGATGCGTAACTGCCTGCTGAATTCGTGGGTGCATCGAGCCAGGTCCTATGGATTGAGCAATTGTGCGCCAAAACTCTCCGGCGCAATGTCAGCGATAGTTTGCGTAAACGTCCAGGCGTGACCACCTAAATCAATCGCACTGTATTGTCGTTCGCCAAACGGATAATCCACCGGCGGGCCGTCAATGGCTGCGCCATGCGCCAATGCGCGTTCGTAATGCGCGTGCGCATCAGTCACACGCACCATCACCGCAAAGGGCCCGCGTGATCGCGCGCCTGCACTCACGGGCGGCGTAACATCACTTTGCGCCACGATTATGGCGGCGTTTGGACCGACGTTGAGCTGCGCACGGTGATCTGCAATGCGCATACGTTCCGTAAGGCCAAACGCTCCGCATAGCCACGCAACGGCCTCTGCGACATCGCGGTAGCCGAGTACGGGCATGACAAGTGCATCGGGGATTGATCGGTTGCTAAGCATTTGCACTGGCCCCAACCGCTTGCCATACCGCCTCGCGTCCGCGCGTTAACAGAATTGTTCGCGCGTTATCTGACGGACTGGGTTTGCACAAACCCCATTGAAAGTGCGGTAGATCTTTCATCTTCCACTCCCCGCCCCAGCGGCAGCCCGTAGCCCGAAAGTGTTCAGCAACACTCGCAAACCACTGCTCGGAGACGTCCCATTGTTTCGTGCGGTGAATGACATCCACAGCGAGACCGTATCCGTGCCAGCTGTACAAGTTTGATTTCGCGTTGGTCACGGTGCTCGTTGGTGGTATGACAGTGCGACCACGGTTGTAATACAATTCCTGCAAGTCAGCGCTGCGATTGGCTTCATACACAACCGCGTCCAATCCCGCTTCTTTGCACAAGGCAATTGCCTTGATCACCGCTTCGCTGAATTTCGGTGCAAGCAGCGTGACATCGTTGTCGACTCTCGTAGAGTTGGTTGCGCCAGCGCTCATAAGACGCCTCCATCGGGATGCCCGCTCTCCCATTCGTTAGGTGCAAAGTCGACGCTTGGTGGACTACTGGAGGATGTTACCCCATTCATAGGCGTCTGCATCACAATATTGGTAACCGAGGTGGGTGATGCGGATGGAGCGTTTGCATTGACGTTGTTGGATGCTGTATTCGTCGAAGTATTCTGCCGATCGACAGACGCCTCCTCCGGGCTCTTCTGATGCGGTTTTATCGTCGAACGCACCACCATGATTTTGTTGAGAGTGTCAAACCAGAACGGTGCCCCCAATGAAATCGCGAGTGCGGTAATTATCCAACCGAAGAGCGCGTTTCGCGCATGCAGCAAAATTTCCTTGAATTCTTCCCACGACGGCCAAATGCCTTTGAGCGGCACCGCATTCCATCCAACCAACGGCAAGCCCAGGGAATCGAGTTTGGCGGTTGCCTGTTTCATGTTGATGGTGTCGCCCGGAGTCTTGTTGATTGATGTTGCAAATCCGACCGCCGCTTCGCGCTGCGCCGGGTCCGAATACAACCGCCGCGCAATACTCAATGAGTCGGCGTCAGCAAGCACTACCAGACCGAATCCAATGACGAAAATCCACACCTGTGTGCGCTGCTTGTACCAACCACTCACGCGGTCCATCGTGCTATCGAACCAGTGCTCAATGTTATTCTGCGCCACCGCCAAATCTCCTTGCGCGGAATCGATCGCACTGAGCACCGCGCGTTGCACGCGTACGTTCTGAATGTGCGTGATTTGCGCACGAACATTTTCAACGGTCACGACTCGCGACTCCGGGCCTGCCTGCAATCCTGACTTCGCGTCGCGGCCACGCACAATCATGTCCAGCAGCGCCGACGAAAACGTTCTCGCAGGAATGTATGACGGAAGCGTGCGTCTTTTTTGGGCTTCTGCAAACGAATTGCCGCGATACAACCCCATGATGAGCGGATGCTCATACAAGTCTTTCATCAGTTGTTCATCACCCAACAATTCGTGCATGCCCAAAGCGAGCGTCTTGCCGCGAATCTTGAGCACGCCGGCAAACCATTCGCGAATGGTCGCGCTGACAAGGCTGAGCAACAGGTAAATCAGTACCAGACCAACAGCGGTATCGAGTATGACTGATCCGAACATGATGAACGATTCCTTTGAATTATTCGGTTAGCAAGAAATCAAATCAGAGCAGCCAGCTCCTGATGTCAGCAGAATGGCGCTGCAAATACGTGGCCCAGTTGTGCGGATTCTCTGCGGAAATATGCGGAAATCCACCGTCGCGCAATGCGTTCTGAAAAATGTCGGCCAATGACAAATCTTCCGACGCCCTGATACCCGCGACACGTTGTTCATCAACAAACCACGATTGATCGGGGAGATTCATGTACGCGTCGGTCATCGTGTCGCGAAAAAAGTATCCGCCGATGGGGTCGAGCTCGCCCGTGATTGACACCACATGCTTTGCGCAATTTACGAGCGCATTGTTGGCGCCCAATTCCGCGGGAATGCGAAGGGTCGGTTGCGACACTGCGTAAATCGAGCTGCTGTTGGCTAATGACGGTCCTAACGCTTTTCCGATCGTGCGCACGAGCTGAACCGGAGACGCCATCATTATCAGCTGTTCCAGCACGAATTGCGCTGACGAGGGCCCGAGTTTTTCGCGAGGGTCCAGTGACGCATGAGACAACGCTTCATACAGGTGAAAACAACCAACACTGTGCGCGATAACTGAAATGCGTTGCTGCGTGACCGGCACTCCCGATGCCACGCCATCATCGCGAATTTGCCGCAATTGGTGGAGCACCGCAGTTCGCGCATTGAGCCGCGCATCAGCGCTCAACGTTGGGCGCAGTACATCGCCCACGAAATCGGCAACTACGTTTCCGAGTTTGGAATGCGGCAACTTGCTGGAGATGCCGTTGACGACTCGCGCGTGATTTAACGCCGTAGCAGTACGCGCCGCTCCCCAATCAGCAATTTGATCGTAGTACAGGAAGTACAGCGCGAAGTCATTGGTATGTTCCCCCAACGCATTCTGAATTTGCTCGGCTACTTCTGCGTAACTACCGGCCGCAACATTTCCAACGCCGTGAATGAAAAGCAAGGCCTTGGTTTGAGGCCAACGTTGCGATTGCGGAATTGGAAACGGTTGTATCGGCATGAATCACAACGCGATATCGCGCACGAAGGAAAACTGATGAGGATAACAAACAGGCGACAATTGTGTGTACAACTATTCTAAATTCTTCAAGACCTTTCGGCTTCTGGCTTTCGGCTTATCGGCTTTCCGGCTTATCGGCCTTTGGGCTTCAGTGCTTGTCGGCCGTTCGGCTCGTCGTCAGCCGTGACCCCTTCCATCAAATGCCGTTCGAGAATATCAGGACATCAGTGCGAGTCCGCAATAACGATCGTGAATCGCATCACTCCCGCAACCTCTTCATTGCACAAAGTTTCCGCAAATTGATCCCCAGCCAGGGGCTGAGGGGTGTCTCGCGCCACGCGTGTCTCTCACTTGACAGATCAATCGAACGGTCACAGAGCGCCGGTATGTTGTCCACACATTCCCGGCAAAGCGACCAGGCAACGCGACGAAACGACAGCGATTCTGCGCGCAATCTTAGCACTGTGATCGCGGGGGTCTATACTCGCTCTACTCTGCCGGTGCGACCAAACAGAACTACTTGCGCGGCGTCGCCGAAACAGATGCGAACGGACAAATGAACATCACGTCGATTTTCCCTGCGTGTTATGCCGGACGTTGGCCGCACATTCACTTCGAAGTGTATCCGAGTCTCGCGAAAGCAACAACCGTTTCCAACAAGGTCGCGACTTCGCAAATCGCATTGCCGAAAGCTACGTGCGATTTCGAGTGCGCAACCACCGGCCATTCCGCCAGCATCTCGAACCTTTTGCAAGTCTCGCTCGCGTCCGACATGGTGTTCAGCGACGGCTCGGCACTCGAACTCGCGACCTGCACCGGCAATGTTACAGCTGGTTTCACTGCTGCACTTACGGTCGCGGTTAATGCATAAGCAGGAGGCTTGCTTGCGTGATCGACGCGCTCCGACCGGATCAAAGCACTTTGATAAAAAAACATTTGAACACGGATCCAAAAACAGACACGGATAGTTAGTCGCCAATTCGACCAATCGGCGTCTGTTTTTTGGATCTGTGTTCAATGCCTTTGGTCAAATTATCCCCAAGGCAAATCCCCGCCACTTGCGCATTGAGTCTGGCCGGACAATGTTTCCCCCAGCTTCTAGGGTGAACCACTGGGGATAACGGAAATTCCGATGGCCGACTCGCTCTCTCTTCTTCGCGGTACGCTCGACATTCTCGTGCTCAAAGCCCTCTCCTGGGAGCCCATGCACGGATTCGAAATCACATCCTGGCTCGAACAACGCTCCGACGGCGACCTCGCCATCGACGACGGCGCGCTCTATCACGCCCTCCATCGCATGGAAGAGCGCGATTGGATCGCCTCCGAATGGCGGCTCACCGAAAACAATCGCCGAGCGCGCTACTACAAGCTGCGCCCCGCTGGCAAGAAGCATTTGACGGGCGAAGCAGTGGCGTTGCGTCGCTACGCCAAAATGCTCACCGCCATTCTCGACGCGAAGACGGCCTGACCTATGGCACCGCGGCGCCGCGCCTTTCGTCTGTCCCTTCGCAAACCTGAAGTCACGCGCGAAGAGCTCGATGAAGAACTCGCTTTTCACGTCGAAGAACGCACGCGCTCCCTGGTCGCGCGCGGTCTCACCAACGAGCACGCTCAATCCGAAGCACTTCGCAAACTCGGCGGTTCGGTTCACGAAGTAAGCGAGCGCCTGCAATCGTCTGCCGAGCAAAAGGAGAAACGCATCGATATGCGCGAGCGAATTCAGGATTTGTTGGACGACGTGCGATATGCATTGCGCGGCCTCGCGCGACGCCCTGCCTTCTGCGCCATTGCGGTCGTGACCCTTGCATTGGGAATTGGAGCCAACGCCGCAATCTTTTCAGCAGTCGATGCATTGCTGCTTCGCGCGCTGCCATTTCCGAGGGGCGACCGGCTAATGGACGTCGTGCTGCTCTCCCCCAATGAAGGCGCCAATCCGTGGTCCTGGCCGAAATTCCGAGTGTTTCGCGATGCGCAACGCAGCTATCAATCGCTCGCGTTGTACACAGTGCGCCAGTCCACGCTGACAGGACTTGATCCCGAGCGCATTACCGCCGAAGAAGTCAGCGCAACCTATCTGAACACGCTCGGCGTTCGCCCATCGGTTGGCGCAGACTTTGCACCAGCCATTGATGCCGGGCCGAACGCGCGAAAAGTTGCCCTCATCAGCGACGCGTTGTGGCAGCGACGTTTCAATGCTGAACCCAATGTTATTGGCCAGTCAATCAGCGTAAACAGTTATTCGTATGAAATCATTGGCGTACTTCCGCCCGCGTTTCATGGGCTTTCGGGCAACGCGGAACTCTGGATTCCTATCATGGCGCGCGACGCGGATTCGGTGAACGAAGTCTGGTCACTTGAATTTTCGCTGATCGGACGATTGCGTGATGGCGTATCGGTGGCGCAGGCCCGGAGCGAAGCGACTCTGCTTGGACCGCGGGTGTATCGGGCAACGCCAGTCGATGCCGGGACAATTACCACGGCCAGGACGACTGAATGGAGCGCGGCCGCGAACGCGTTGGAAGCAATTCGCGTTGCACCGAAACTTCGTCAATCTTTGCTGGTCCTTTTTGGCGCAGTCGCAATGCTACTGCTCATTGCGTGCGTGAATCTTGCGAACTTGCTGTTGGGTCGCGCAGCAACACGACGCCAGGAAATTGCCATCCGACTTGCCATCGGCGCAGCACGGAAACGCGTCGTGCGATTGTTACTGACAGAAAGCGCCTTACTCGCGTTCTTCGGGGGGCTCGCGAGTGTGATCGTTGCGTGGATTGGCACGCGCATATTGAGCACAATGAATCCGCGCGAAACGCTCAGCGCACAAGGCTTCGCAGGTGGAATCGGCGCTGTAAGCTTCGACACTATTCAGCTCGATTCACGGGCATTGCTTTTCACATTTGGAATAACCGTACTGGTTGCTTGCGTGTTCGGTCTAGTCCCAGCACTGCAGGCAACGAACGCCGAACTCACCGGCGCGCTCAAGGACGACGGTTCCACTAACAGAATTCGTGGACACAGCAACCTCGGCGTCAGTCGTCGCTCGCTCGCAGTGTTGCAAGTGTCACTCGCCATTGTGTTGCTCGTTGGCTCAGGACTGATGTTGCGAAGTCTCAGCAACCTCATGAGCATAGACGCGGGATTCGACTCGACGAATATCCTCACGCTGCGTCTCAACGTTCCTCCGGGTGTGGTTGCTCCCGATTCGATGCCGGGCTTCTACGAAGAACTGACGCGTCGCCTCCGCGCGGTTGCGGGCGTGCGCGAAGTTGCACTCGCCGACTGTGCGCCGGTGAGCAACGCATGCAACGGCACCATCATGCAGTTTGCCGATCGCCCGGCTTCTGCAACGGGCAACGCGATGGTTGGTGCTCACTGGGTAACACCAGAATGGTTTTCAACCTTACGCATTCCGATCAAAAAAGGACGTGCATTCAATTCATTCGATCGCCTGGGTGGAGAGAAAGTCGTACTGGTAAACGAGGCGGCGGTGCGCGCCTATTTCAATGGCGAAGAGCCCATTGGAAAAATGGTCAAGGTATACCAAGGCGGATTCAATACTGGGGCGCGAGTAGTTGGAGTTGTTTCTGACGTGCGTTTTGGCACCATCGACTCAACTGCACGCCCCGACGTCTACATCTCTTACGCGCAATCGCGCGTATCGCGCATGATAATTTTTGTGCGGACGAGCAGCAGCAACCCAATGTCCGTCGCGCCTGTTATCCGCCAGGCAATCAAGGAATTCGCGCCACGCGACCCAGTGTACGATATCCGCTCATTTGCTGATCGCGTGGGGGCGTCCAGCGCTCAAGCGCGATTCAGCACAACGCTGTTAGCACTGTTTGCGCTTGTTGCACTCGCTTTGGCGATTATGGGTATCTATGGCGTGCTGTCATTCGCAGTCGTGCAGCGCACCCGCGAAATTGGTATCCGCATGGCACTGGGCGCTAATCGGTCGAGCGTGCTGGGGATGGTACTTCGCGAAGGCAGCATTCTCGCGGCGTTTGGCGTGATGCTCGGCGTGCCGGCAGCGTTTGCAGTGAGTCGTGTTCTAAACGCGTCCTTGTTCAACGTCTCAACTTCCGATCCGGCAACGTACATCGCAATTGTGTTGCTGGTGAGCGCGGCTGCACTCATCGCGAGTTGGTTGCCGGCGCGCGCGGCAGTGCGCGTAGATCCGATTATTGCACTCCGAAGAAGCTGATTATCTTAAGCCGATGCGAATCGTCATTCTTCCTGCATGGCAACCAGCGAATTCACCCTGGCTGCACGCAGCGCCGGAATGAAGCACGCGGCCAACCCGGCTAGCGCTAGAATAAGAAGGATCGTCGCAATAGTTAACGGATCACGCGAATTCGTCGCAAACAGCAACTTGTTCATTACTTGCGAGAGCATCAACGACACCACAAGGCCAGTAGCGAGGCCTGCCGCGGTCAGCCTCGCGCCAAGCCGCATGACTAACTTCAACACGTCGCGTCGTTGCGCGCCGAGCGCTGTTCTGATTGCCATTTCACGATTGCGCTGCGCGACGACAAATGACATGACACCGTAAAGGCCAATTGTCGCCAGCAGCAGTGCAATCATGCTGAACGTTGTCAGAATCGACAACACAAACCGTGGGCCTGCAACCGCCTGCGACAACAACTGATCCATCGTCTTGACACTGGCAATCGGCAGGTCGTTGTCGATCGCAAGAATTGTCCTGCGCACGGCCGGAACAATTGCCTCTGGAGCGCCCGCTGTGCGAACCGCGAACGTCATGAACCGCTCAATCGATTGCTGGTAAGGACGATACACTTCTGGAACGGGCCTGGCGTCTGGCCCAGTATGCCGAACGTCGTTCACAATTCCGACCACGCGCATCCATGAAGCCGGAGCATCTGGTATTGTGCCCATTTTGATTCGCTTGTCCAATGCATTCACACCCGGAAAGAATTTGGCCGCAAATGCGCTATTGATTACAACTACTGGTTCTGCATCGTGCCGGTCGGTGGCCAATACCCCGCGACCCTGCAGAACCCGCATGCCGATGGTGCGGAAATAGTCAGTGCTCACTCCGCGATAGTTCGCACCCGTAAACATCTGCGGTGTGCCGAACGGTGCTCCTTCCACGTACACGTATCGCCAATTGTTGATTTCGCTGAGCGGCAATGCGGTCGTCGCACCAACGCCCACCACTCCGGGAATTTTCGCAATACCGTCCAATGCTTCGCTGTAGAAATTGGAAGTCGCGGCATTGTAAGCGCCCGGCATTTGCGCTTGCGAATACTTTGTGTACGGCAGCGACACGCTGAACGAAAGAGTATTGACGACACTGAATCCGGGATCGACATGCAGCAGCCGAATGAAACTGCGGGTCATAAGTCCGGCTCCGACCGATAACAGAAGTGCCAGCGCAATTTCCGCTACGACAAAAGCGTCCTGCACTGCACTGCGCGAACTCGTTGCACCGCGACTTTGCTCCTTCAGCATACCGTTCACATTGGGCCTGGCGGATTGCAATGCAGGAATCAATCCGAACAGAATGCCCGTACAGGCACCAAGCACAATCGCAAAGGCCAGAACGCGCTGATTCACAACAATCTCACTCAATCGCGGAATATCATGGGGTGCCAGTGCGATGAGAATTTTGCAGAACGCGAACGCCAGCCCTAAACCGCAAATGCTGCCAATGAATGACAGCAGCGCGCTTTCTGCGAGAAGCTGCTGAACAATGCGCCAGGTGGACGCCCCGTGTGCCACTCGAACAGCAATCTCCTTTCTCCGCATGGTAGCGCGAACCAGCATCAGGTTCGCAACATTCGTGCAGGCAATAAGCAGAAGAAATCCCGCCGTGCCAAACAGCACCAGCAAGGTCGGGCGCATGTTTCCCGCAATCGATTCCAGAAGCGGAACGAGCCTTACGCCGGCACCAGTGTTCGTTTCAGGATATTGTCGTTCAAGTTGCCGCGCGATCGCGCTGATGTCGGCTTGGGCCTGAGGAAGCGTTACGTCTGTCTTGATCTTGCCATACACATGGAAGAAGTAGTTTCCGCGCCCCATGTCTTCGAAATCGGCCGCGATTGGTAACCACAGTTCTGCATCATTGCTCGCAAATCCAAATCCGCGCGGCATGACGCCGATAATCTCATAGCGCTCACTGTCCAGAATCATGAATTGACCGACAACGTTCTGCGCACTTCCAAATCGACGTTGCCACAACTGATCGCTTAGCAACACAACCTTGCCGACGCCCTTCTGATCTTCGGCCTCGGTGAAATACCGTCCCGTTTGCGGCGCTATGCCGAGCATTGGAAATAGCGAAGCCGACACCGCCATCCCCGACACGCGATCTGGCGTGTCGCCGCCACTCACATTGTAAGAAGTGACATCGAGTGTAGCAGCGACCGTCTCGAATGCCTTGCTCTGCGCGCGCCAATCACGATAATCCTTAGCGGACGCCGAGTTGAATTTCGTCGTCTGCAGTTTTACAAGTCGCTCGGCTTGTGTATACGGAAGCGGTCGCAGCAGCACACCATCGACGACGCTGAAAATTGCTGTGGTTGCGCCAATTCCAATTGCCATCGTGGCAATCGCGATAGCGGCGAATGACGGTTGTTTAACGAGCGACCGCCAGCCGAAGCGAAAATCGTTGAGTAGTCCGTTCATGCAACATTAGATGCGACGACGTAACACAAGGTTTGCTCATTTCGACACGGAGCCGCAGCACGATGCTTGCTCATTTCGTCACGGCGCCGTACGGCTAATCCCTGTTACAAACCGAATCCGAGCAGAATGCCAATCGCGCTGTTCTTGGGTTTGGTGGTCGGCGTCTCCGTTTTCGCGATATCCTGCAAACCGTACGTGTAGCGCACTTGCAGAGAAATCGAATGTCCGCCGGACTTCATTTCGAGGCCAGCACCGCCAACTACGCCGTAATCACTTTTCTTGAACGGATCGGTCGAGCCATTATCGGCATCACAATTCTGCGATAGCGATGAACTGCCAGCGCTAGCGGTGAGTTTGCAGCGCACGCGGCTGGCGTAGCTGCCGCCAGCCAGCAACAGCGGGTGAATTGACGAATTTGAATTGCCGAGATCGAGACGCAGCAATACAGGTACTTCGATGTAGTCGAGCGCTAGGTCGATGTTGTCAATTGTACCTGAGTTGCCTTCAATCTTGACACCGTTTTGCGCGTAGTGGAGTTCCGGCTGCAACGACAGCATGCTGGACAGCGGAATTTTGACGAAGGCACCAACGTTCAATCCAATTCGATGCTTCTTCTTGAAGTTGGCGCCTGAAACATCGGCAATACCTTGATCGGCATCGGAAATGGTGGCGATGTTGGTGCCCAGCAGAATTCCTACCGATGGGCGCTTTGATTGTGCAGCAAGTACAGACGGTAAGAAAGCGCAGGCCGCGGCTGTAACGAGTAACGATCGATGTATGCGCATTGAAGCCTCGAGTTCAGGAAGTCACGGATGATGAGAAAAGCTCCGTGATACAAGTTCATCCTGATACTCTTCAGGCGCAAATTCAATTTTTGCGGTACTTCTGGGCGGAGAGAACAGCCTGAAACAGACTTCGCAGTTGTTCCAGTTGAACCTTCCGTTCCAGCACATCCACCTCGGCCTTTTTCACTTCAAGTTCTGTAGCAATCCCCGCCGCTTCACGCTTGTGCGCGATTGTCGCGCGACGATCGGCAACGTCCAGCAACTCGGTGAGTCGAATGACTTCGTCACGAAGCTGGTCAGTCGCCACATTTTGGGTGATCGCCTTCTGATCAATCTTCTTCTCCAGAAACATTTTTCGCAGGGCAAGCTTTCGAACCGCAACATTCAGCGTTCGCGTTGCGTCTGAAACACTCTGCTGTGCTTCGAGCAGCAGAATTTCCGTCGCGGCCCCAACCCAAACGCGCCTTTCAATGTGAGCCGCAACCTGCTGCAGTGCGCTCACGCGCTGCTCAGCCTGATCTACGTCGAGATTGAGACGCGCCGTCACAAAGTCCCGATTGTCCACGAGTGGTGCCCATATCTCATCGCGCGGGGCCGCCGCCGTTATCTGAATTTCGGCGGCGCCAAGATTGATTCGAGCGACTTCGGATTCAGCGAATTTCAAGTCCACCAATGCCTGTGCGAGCACATCGGAAGAACTCGCGCCTGCATCAACAGATTTCTTAACGGACTCGTACTTCGCTTGCGCTAACTGCAAACGCAGTTGCGCAACAGCGAATCAATCGTTGCGCGAAAAATGCTTCGGATTTGCGTTTCGGTTACTGGAGCCGGCATTCGGTGAAGTAGAAGTTCACAGCTACGACAGTTGCGCCTCGAAAATCCCACGGGCGCGAGGTCGACTCTTGACAGGTGACCAAATAGTCACCTATACTCCGCGCCATGAACGAAGTCTTCCGGGCGTTAGCCGACCCGACGCGCCGAGGGTTGTTGGATGAACTCTTGAGGCAAGATGGCCAGACGCTGAGTGAGCTGAGCAATCGCCTCACCATGACGCGATTTGGCGTCATGAAGCACCTCCGCATTCTCGAGGACGCAGGCCTGGTGGTGACCCGAAAGGAGGGGCGCGAGAAGCTGCACTTCATCAGCGCGGTCCCAATTCAACAGTTACCTGAGCACTGGATCGACAAATACCGAGGGCAATCGGTGAGTAAGTCCCTGGATAGATCCACAGAAAAGTCCTACGAATACTACATCAAGACAACACCAGAGCGCCTGTGGGGCGCCATTATCGGCCAAGAGCAACGCTGGAAGTACAGCTTTGGTGTTCAGGTACACACCGACTGGCAGGTTGGGTCGCGATACGTTGGCCTGCCAATGAGCCACCCCGAACTTCGAATTTTCGAAGGGGAGAATCTGGAGGTCGAACCCGGCGTGCGACTGGTCCAGAGCTATCGAGCGCTTTGGAGCGACGAGGTCAAGGCGCTGGGTACATCGCGCGTGAGCTGGCTGATCGACCGCATTGAAGACACCTGCCGCCTCACGCTGCTGCACGATCAGCTCCCTCAGCATCCCAACAGCGTCGTGTTGTACGGCGGGTGGCCCATGCTGCTGTCGGGGCTCAAGACGCTGCTCGAGACGGGAGAAATGCTCACCACGCCGGCCTCAATTCAGTACTTCGGAGCGACCAACACCGACACCAGCCCCATCAACACCGTCATTAGCGCTACAGACACTAACTCCACATCCATCTAAACGAGAACCAGGCCCATGCG
>JBDUAX010000661.1:0-1947 GCA_040004455.1 Gemmatimonadaceae bacterium | reverse complement strand
CAATTTCCTGATGTGCAGCGTCGACATCGAGCAATCCGGCGCGCATTGAAACGGCGACCTGGTTCAGATATCGCACCTTCGAGAGTAATTCGAGCGTCAACTGCCGAAGTCCGTGAAAACGACGCTTCTCGGCATTCGCGCGACGATATCGCTGCAGCAACTCGTCGGGGCGAAGACGACGAGCCAGCGCCAGCACTTCGCCTTCGGTGCGACCAGGCAACACGCCGCGATCGGGGATGCCGGTGTCTTCCCACGCGGTGTTCGCGTACCAAAGTCGTCCAACGTATTCCACACCATCGTGCGCGACGTGCAGGGTGACGCGCACGCGATTCTCGTCCACGTCGATAGTGGCGATGGCGGTTCGGGTTACAGATCCAAATGGCAGCATAGTTTCTCTCTACTTCGACAGGAATTCTTCAATACTGGCGAAGAGTGCTTCGGGTTGCTCGACATACGGCACGTGACCGCAATCGTCCAATACCACAAACTTGCCTCTTAGCGCGTTCGCCGCACCCTCTGCCGATGCGAGAGGAATGGGGTCTTGGCGTCCATGAACGACGAGCACGGGGACATCGACGCCACGAAGTGAATCTGTAATGTTGAAGTTACCCAGACTCTCCCAAATGGACTGCTGGACTCGACCAGTAACGCGAAAAGGTGTGAGAGAGTTGGCCAGGCGCGGATTAGCAAAATACCCAGCGACGCTTAATTCAAATGCTCGTTGGCGATAAGCCTCGTAGTCCCGTTCGCGAAGTCCGGAGTCATTCAGTTCATCGCGCATCGCGGCAATGACCGGGCTTCGGCCGCGCTCGGCCAGATTGCGCTCGAAATCGTCACGCCAGGCTCTCGTAATTGGAGCGGGCGAGATCAATACGAGGCGCGTCGGTGCAATCATTTCCGCATGTTGGCCGGCTTCGATGGCGTACAACATCGCGAGTAAGCCACCCCACGAATAGCCAATCAATGTGAGTGGCGAGAGCGCGAATTCCTTGATAAGCAGCGCAAGGTCGTCAACCTGCGTATGCCAGGTTACCCGAGTGCGATCATCAGTTTTCGACCGTCCGCCGCCGCGTTGATCGTAGGTGAAAACGCGGTGCTGTTTCGCGAGCTCAAGACATTGTGGGTAGAGATAATCGTGAAACGCTCCGGGCCCGCCATGCAACAGCACAAGCGGTGCAGCCTCGGCCGGACCATCTTCACGCCAGTAGAGTGGCAACGAAGTGCTTTTCGAAAAACCTTCCGCGCGCGCGGGAGGAATTGGCGGTGGCGTCATGAGTGCGACTTCGTGTTGGAAGCAGGGAGCATCATGACTCATGATAACTGATGCAGGCCGGTTGCAGATCGGTGCAAAGCGATCCATTCTGGGGAAGCACTTGCCTGATGCATTCTGGGGAAGCATTTGCCTGTAGCCATTCCGCTGGTAGCATTTTGTGTAACCAGGACCGATTGAAGAGTAGCATCATGACCGGCAGCAGGGAGCCATGATAACAGATACTCGTGACGATGTCGATGGACGCAAGGCACCGCTGGCAATGGTGCGTGCACTCGCAGCGCTCGTCGATCGGTTGGCGGGGCAGACTGCAACGATGGTCAAAACACCCACGCCCTCACCCGACGACCGACGAAACGCCGTGCGTGAAGCGCTGCGTACGTTGGCTGCGAATGCGCGCGCGGGAGCGCTGGAATGCCGCGTTGACGAACTTGGATTGCACGTCAATGGGTTTGTTATTTCGCCGATAGAATTGCGCGCGGAACGTGCGTTGTTCGCGTTGGCGAAGCGATTAGTGAGCAACGCGGTTGGAACGATGATAATTCGACAAGGTGCCGCGCCGGGTGAATTGCTCACACTTGGCCGCTTGTTAGCGGAACCGTCAATCGTTTCGCGCATTGATGCAGTTGCAGGACTGAACGAACCCGCCACACCTCGTAATACACCAACGGAGGTGT
>JBDUAX010000660.1:0-1947 GCA_040004455.1 Gemmatimonadaceae bacterium | reverse complement strand
GTTGATCCACGTCTGCCCAAACGCATCGATCGTTGGCGCAGTCCGTCGCTGGGACTTGAAATGCCAATCGTGACCTACGGCTACGGTGGTCCTGCCGTGCTGTTGTTTCCAACGGCCGCTGCCGACTTTCTCGAGAACGAACGGTTCTTTCTGGTGAAGTCGATTGAGCCAATGCTCATGGCCGGTCGCATGCGCGTTTTTTCAATTGACAGCATCAACAGCCACGCGTGGATGGACCGCAAGCTCCCGGTTCACGAACAGGCGCGCAGGCAGGCGATGTTTTCGCGATACGTCGAAGAAGAAGTCGTTCCGTACATTCGTCATTCAGTTGGCGATGGTGGTGCGCGCGCAATCACAACAGGCGCCAGCTTCGGTTGCTTTCATGCGGCGAATTCCTTTTTCCGTCGCCCCGATTTGTTTGGTGGCGTCGTTGGCATGAGCGGTTTCTACGACTTGAATCGCAGTTACTTCAAAGGGTATAGCGACGATAACTGCTACTTCAACAACCCGATGTGGTACGTGCCGAATATCGAAGGCGGTGCGCTCGAGACACTGCGTCATCACTCGCGCATTGCGCTCGTTGCGGGGCAGGGTGCGTACGAAGCGCCCGATGCCACGCGCGATTTTCACAATCTGCTCGATGCGAAAGGCATTCCACACATCTTCGATTTGTGGGGGCACGACGTAAACCACGATTGGCCGTGGTGGCGCAAGATGTTGCCACACTACCTCGAACGACTGGGTTTCTAATGAACAGAACGCAAACAGTTACTGCAGCAATCGCGTTGTTTGTTTTTTCGTCGGTTGGAATTGTTCACCCGGCCCTCGCACAGGGCGTCACGAAAGACGCACAACCTCTGCGCAACGCGTCGCTGGAGGTGCGACTCGCTCACGTGAACGAGCTGCTCACACTCACACCACTCGTTGACGGCCATAACGATTTGCCATGGGTGATTCGCGAAAGCAAAACGGCGCCCTTCGATGTGCCTGCGTATGACCTGAACAAGCCGACGAAAGGCATGACCGACTTGGCGCGCCTGAAAAAGGGTCATGTTGGCGGTCAGTTTTGGTCGGTGTACGTACCTGGTGAAGTGAAAGACTCGGGGTTCGCGAAAATTCAGCTGGAAGAAATAGACATTCTCAAACAGATTCTCGCGCGCTACCCAAGAGACCTGCAACCCGCATTCACGGCCGCTCAAATTCGCTCGGCGCACAAGGCCGGCAAAGTTGCGTCGCTGATGGGAATGGAAGGGGGTCACGTCATTGAAAATTCGTTAGGTGCACTACGCGCGTACTACGATTTGGGCGCGCGCTACATGACGCTCACGCATAATGTCACGCTCGACTGGGCTGACGCCGCGCTGGGTGTGCCAACGCACAAAGGTCTCACCTCATTTGGAAGAGAAGTTGTGCGCGAAATGAACCGTTTAGGAATGCTCGTTGACCTTGCGCACGTGGCACCGAGTGTGATGAGCAACGCGTTGGATGTGACGGAGGCGCCGGTGATATTTTCGCATTCGGCGTCGCGCGCGTTGGTTGATCACGCGCGCAACGTTCCCGATTCCATCCTCGCACGCATGCCGAAAAACGGTGGCGTGGTGATGGTCGCGTTTGTGCCGAGTTTTGTAAATGCGAAAGTTGCGGCGCACGCGGCGCGTGAAACTGCGCATGAAGATTCGTTGAAGGCGAAGACTTCAAAGGATACCGCTGCAGTATCAAAGGCGATGGCCGCCTGGCGAATTGCAAATCCCGCACCGGTCGCGGTACTGACCGATGTGGCCGATCACCTCGACCACATGAAGAAAATCGCGGGAGCTGAGCATGTTGGACTGGGTTCCGATCTCGACGGCATTGAAGTGCAAGTGCAGGGACTTGAAGACGTTTCAAAATTTCCGATGTTGCTGGCCGAGTTGATGAAGCGCGGCTGGACTGACACGGAAATTCGTG
>JBDUAX010000267.1:0-6472 GCA_040004455.1 Gemmatimonadaceae bacterium | reverse complement strand
ACTTCCGCGATCAGGGTATCAGCGGCGTCCGTCGTTTTCTTGATCGCTTGTGGGGATCGGTTCGCGATGCCCGCACCGAAGGTGAGGTCGACACGGAAGTTATCCGCAAGTTGCATCGCACCATCAAAAAAGTCGGCGAAGACTGTGCATCGCTGTCCTACAACACAGCAATCGCTGCGATGATGGAATACATCAACCTGGTACGTCGCAATGAACGCGTCGGGCATCGCGACGAGGTACTTCCGCTCGTGCAGCTCGCGGCCGCATTTGCGCCGCATCTGGCCGAAGAATGCTGGGAGAAACTGGGAAAAACAGGCAGCGTGTTCGATGGCGGCTGGCCTTCGTTCGACGCGGCAATGCTTGTCGATGACGAAGTGGATCTGGTTGTGCAGATCAACGGCAAGGTGCGCGGAAAAGTGCGCGTGACAGCCGAGGCCACACAGGATCAGGCCGTGGCCGCAGCTATGGCCGATGCCACCATCGCGAAGTTCATCGTTGGCGAAATCAAGAAAATTATTTTCGTGCCGAAGCGATTGCTGAACATTGTCGTTGGATAGTCAGGGATGACTCGCAGCGTGTTGTCCCGCACAATCCACTGCGAACAACGCGCGAGATTCAATCAGGAAACCCTCTGGGCTTATCGTCGTGTCCGACTAGCACGAACCCAGAGGGAGAAATTATGAAATCGGTTTTCAGGACTTCGGCGCACGTTGCGCTTTATGTCTCCGCTACAATCGGCGGAGTGTTGTTTGTCGCAGGAGCACAGCCAACTCAGGCACAAAACATGGATCAACGCATGCGCGATCTCGAATCGCGTATGCGGGAACTTCCGCACATCGACATGAGCAATTTGCCGGATGGCTTCATCGGATTCCGCACCAACAATCGCGCGGTCATCGGCCTGATGCTGAGTACAAGCGGACGAGCTGATACACTGGGTTTACTCGTCGAAGACGTCACGAAAGGTGGGCCCGCCGACAAAGCAGGCATTCATGAAGGTGCGCGCATTACTGACATCAACGGAGTCAGTTTGCGCATCGCGAGCGCCGACGCGAATGACCCCGACATGCAGGGCATCGGCCAACGTCGCTTGCAACGCGAAATGAACAAGGCAAAACCGGGCGATGAAATCGAATTGCGCTTGGTAGAAAGCGGCAAAGTGCAAACGGTGAAAGTGAAAACTGTTTCTGCGTCTGATTTGAGTCCGAACCGCATACCGATGACAATGTCGGCTGCACGTGAATCGATGGAAAAACGCGCGTCATTGGGCGTTTCAATTGGTGTGAGCGGTAGCGTTCGCGACACACTGGGTCTTTTCATCAACAGCGTGACGACCAACGGACCGGCTGAGAAGGCGGGCGTCGTTGAGGGTGATCGCATTGCCGCGATCAATGGCATTGACGTTCGAGTTCCGAAGGAAGACGCAGAGGACGCCCAGGCCTCCTCCGCTCGCATGAACCGCTTTATGCGCGAGCTGGGCAAGTCGGCTCCGGGAGACAAGATCACGCTGCGGGTCTACAGCGGAGGCCGGTACCACGAGGTGCAAGTGACCGCTGGCAGTGGCTCAGACATGGGAGGCAGCGGCTTCCGAATCAATTTTGGCGATGGTCCATCGGTGATTTCCCTCCCGCGCAGCAACGGTGGCTCAATAATTCGCAGTGTTCCGGGTCGTTCCATCATTCGCACAGTTCCAGAAGGTCCGGCAAGTCGGGCCGTTCCCATTCGTTCGGTGATCCGAAGAGTGATGACATCCGTTTAGCAGCTTCTGGGCGGTTGGGCCTGCTCTGAAAGGCCAGAACTGAGTTAGTTGGGACGGAATTCGGGCCTGTCACGCGGCGCATGCGCGGCAGGTCCGGGCGCGGAAATTGAGAGCGAGTATTGAGGTTCAAGGAGCCAACGCAAGACGCCGATTGCGCGTTAGTTTGGGTGAGCGTACGCCAGGCGCGCCCTGCTGCAGGAGCAGACGTTTCCTCGGCAGGCGCGCCTTCTCGTATCGACGTTTCGCCCCCTTGGATGATCATGACCAACATCGGGCTCCGCCCTGTGCGCCGCCCTCTCTTCGTGTCACGCCACGCAACCGTGCTGGCGCTAATTGCAATAACCAGTCTTGCGGCTTGCACTGAGAAGAAAGCTCCAGTGCGCGCAACACCTGTTGTTGCGGTTGCCAAAGCCAGTCGCGGTCCGTTGCCGTACATCGTGAATGCGCCGGGTCAGGTTGAACCGGCGCGAACAGTTTCGGTGCAATCACAAGTGTCGGGAATGCTGATGCGCGTCGCGTTTGCCGAAGGCGACGAAGTGAAGCAAGGACAAGTGCTGTTCGAAATCGATTCGCGCCCGTTCAAAGCAGAATTGCTGCGCGTGACAGGATTGCTGGCACGCGATTCGGCCAATCTTGCACAGGCCAAGGGTGTTGTTGCACGCTACGCGTCGCTCGCCAAAAGCGGTTACGTCACGCAAGAACAAATCGATCAGAACAACGCAACCGCTGCGGCACTCGAAGCCACGGTTGCGGCCGATCGCGCTTCGGTTGAAGCGGCGCATGTTGCTGTCGATCAATCCGTCATTCACGCACCAATTACCGGTCGCACCGGAATACTCGCATTCAAGGCGGGAAATCTCGTTCGTGCTTCTTCCGATCCCGCGCTCGTAACGATTAACGAGGTGCGCCCGGTGATGGTGAAGTTTGCAATTCCCGAGCGCGAGTTTGCAGAATTTCGGAAACGTGCTGGAATCAACGCATCACTCAGCGCGTTCATTCGCCCTGGTACTGACAGCGATTCAACGAAAGCCATTGTGGGAAAGCTCGCATTTGTTGACAACGCGATCAATCAAACAACTGGCGCTGTAACGCTGAAAGCGCGAGTTGACAATCTCGATGGCGCGCTGTGGCCTGGACAGTTCGTAAACGTTGCCCTGCAACTGTCGATCGATTCGAATGCCGTTACTGTTCCGACACAAGCCGTCGTCACCTCGCAAACGGGCACATTCGTTTTCGAAGTTGATAACGAGAGCAAAGCCAAACGACATCAAGTGAAAGTCGGCCGCACCGCGGGATTGCTCGCGGTTATCACTGAAGGGTTGTCGGGAGGCGAAACAGTCATCACCGATGGACAAAACCGTTTGAACGACGGTGCCACAGTGGAAATTCGTCGAATTGGCGGACGCGGTGGCCGAGCTGGTGATAGCAGTGCAGTGCGCGGAGTGGGACGTGGGCGCGGCGGCGAAAGCGAAGCGAGCGCTTCGACTCCGGGTGATTCTTCCGGCGGCGGTGCCGGCCGAGGCAAGCGAGGAAAAAAATCATGAATCTGAGTGCGATCTGGATCAGGCGTCCGGTCATGACAACGCTGGTCATGCTGACGATCCTGGTTTTTGGCGCAGTGGCTTACAGACAGCTCCCCGTAAGCGATCTGCCTACCATCGACTATCCAACAATTTCAGTGAACGCCGGTTTGCCTGGTGCAAGTCCGGAAGTCATGGCGACATCGGTCGCAACGCCGCTCGAACAATCGCTCACGACGATTGCTGGCATCGACAACATGACGTCGAACAGTTCGACTGGCAGCACGAACATCACGTTGCAGTTCACGCTCGATCGTGACCTCGAATCAGCGGCCGCCGACGTTCAGGCCGCACTTTCGCGGACGTTGCGTCAATTGCCGCAGGGAATGAATCCGCCGTCGTACAACAAGGGCAACGCGAATAATTCGCCGGTGCTCATGGTCGGACTCAACTCCGACGAAATGTCACGCACGGATTTGAACGAGTACGCGGAAACATTTTTGTCGCAACGTTTGTCGACGGTATCGGGTGTTGCACAGGTGCAGGTATTCGGTTCCGCGAAGTACGCAGTGCGAATTCAACTGGACCCGGGCGCGATGGCGTCGCGCGGTATTGGCATTGACGAAGTCGCAGCGGCCGTAAGTAGTGGCAATTCGAATTTGCCGGGTGGCGTGCTGATGGGCCCTAACCAGCAATTCACGGTTCAGGCCAGCGGCCAACTCAAATCAGGAACCGAATTTCGCAATCTCGTAGTGGCGTATCGCGCCAATCAACCGGTGCGACTTGGTGACCTGGGCAAAGTGCTGGACACCGTGCAAAACCTGCGCGTTCACAACGAAGCTGGTGGTCGCTCGAACATTTCGTTGGCCGTAATTCGGCAGCCGGGCGTGAACACAGTGCGTGTTGCCGAAGATGTAAAGGCGCTGATCGAAACGCTCAAGCCGCAGATTCCAACCAGCATCAACATTGTCACGATCTACGATCGCTCGATTTCAATTCGTCAGTCAGTCGACGACGTGCAATTCACGTTGGGCCTTACGCTAGCGCTCGTTGTGCTGGTCATTTTCCTGTTCCTGCGCAACGTTCGCGCGACCATCATTCCGTCATTGTCGCTACCCTTTTCGCTCGTTGGAACGTTTTGCATAATGTGGGCGCTCAATTACAGCCTCGACAATTTGTCGATGATGGCAATTGTGCTCGCTGTTGGATTCGTTGTCGACGACGCCATCGTGATGCTCGAGAACATCGTGCGTCACATGGAAATGGGAAAGAAGCCGCTCGAAGCGGCACTCGATGGTTCGAAGGAAATCAGCTTCACGATTCTCTCCATGACGCTGTCGCTCGTGGCGGTGTTCATTCCGATCATGTTCATGCCGGGCCTCGTTGGCCGCTTGTTTCGTGAATTCGCCGTCACAATCGGTGTCGCAATTCTTGTTTCGGGATTTGTATCACTGACACTCACGCCCATGTTGTGCGCGCGTTTCCTCAAGGGCGACGAGGGGCATCACAACGATGACGGGGGCAAGTGGCGATCGATCGAGCGCATCTATCAAGCAGGGGAAAGCGGCTACGTGCGGTCGCTCAACTGGGTAATGAAACACCGCCCAGCGATGATGGTGTTCAGTCTCTTCACCGCCGTCGCGACGGTGTTGTTGTTCATGTACATCCCGAAGGGCTTCATTCCTTCGGAAGACACCGGCCGCCTGGAAGCATCAACTGAAGCGGCGGAAGGCATTGGTTTTGAAGCACTCGTTGCAAAGCAGCGTGAAGTTGCAGCAATTGTCGCCGCAGACACCGAAGACGTTGCGTTCGTGCTGTCATCAGTTGGCGGTGGCGGCGGGCCGTCGTCAGGAAATAACGGACGACTCACCGTTCGTTTGCAGCCGCGCGGCCAGCGCGCTCACGTCGACGTTGTCATGCGCAAGCTGAATGCTAAGGTGGCAAAAGTTCCAGGCATGCAAACGTTCTTCCGAAATCCGCCGCCAATTTCCATCGGTGGTCGCCGGTCGAACAGCTCATATCAGATTTCGCTGCAGTCGGCAGACATCGTGCAACTGTACACGTCCGCACGTCAGCTTGAAGCACGTATGCGCCAGCTTCCCGAACTCGAAGGCATTTCGAGCGACTTGCAGGTTGGTAATCCGCTCGTATCTGTCGACATCGATCGCGATCGTGCGTCGGCGCTTGGTGTAACTGCCGCGCAATTGGAAGGCGCGTTGTACAACGCGTATGGATCACGTCAGGTGTCGACGATTTACACGCAGACCAATCAGTACCAGGTCATCATGGAGTTGATGCCGCAGTATCAGCTTGATGTCGATGCCATGAGCCGGTTGTTCGTGCGCGGCAACGGCGGAGCGCTGGTGCCACTCGGATCCATGGTGAAGTTCACGAAGGGTGTCGGTCCGCAGTCCATTCAACACAACGGACAACTTCCCGCCGTTACCATTTCGTTCAACCTCAAACCCGAGGTCGCACTCGGTACCGCCGTCGACATCGTACAGAACGAAGCGCGAAAAATTCTGCCCGCCGATGTCAGCACCATGCTGTCGGGTGACACGCAGGCATTCGCACAGGCCCAGTCGGGATTACTCATGCTGCTTGGCGTCGCCGTGTTCGTGATTTACGTCGTGCTGGGAATTTTGTACGAAAGCTTCATTCATCCAATCACGATTCTCTCCGGCCTGCCGTTCGCCGCAGTAGGCGCGCTCGTAACACTCATCATCTTCAAGAAGGATTTGAGCGTGTACGCGTTCGTCGGCATCATCATGCTGATCGGATTGGTAAAGAAGAACGCCATCATGATGATTGACTTCGCAACGGAAAAGGAAAAGAACGACGGTTCTACTCCAACTGAAGCGATTCTCGAAGCTGCGCGCGTTCGCTTCCGTCCGATCATGATGACAACCATGGCCGCGCTCATGGGAACGTTTCCCATTGCTGTTGGCGCAGGCGCTGGCGCAGAATCGCGTCAGCCTCTTGGTCTCGCCGTTGTGGGTGGACTTGCCTTTTCGCAGTTCGTCACGCTCTACGTTACGCCGGTCATTTATACATACCTCGACGAGCTTGCGGTTCGCTTCTCCCGCAAAAAGAAGAAACGTTCCCCGTCGTCGCCCGCGTACGAACCGGTTCCAACTCACGGTGACTGATTGTACCCGACGCGCTAAACAAAAAACGGCGACAAATTTGTCGG
>JBDUAX010000659.1:0-1958 GCA_040004455.1 Gemmatimonadaceae bacterium | reverse complement strand
TCCATCGTTGCCTTGAATGCACAACGGGCGTCTCGAAAGAGGCGCCCGTTGTTGTGTGTGCCACAGTGTTGCTTTGCTCGTCGAATTACAAAGCGAATCCCAATTGAATCGCGCGTGCACTGACGCCGTTTACCATGGTTGCATAGGGCCCGCGAATTTCTGACTGATGCGCGGCCCACACATTGTCCTTGCGCCATCCCGCTTTGCGCAATGCATTCAGGGCCGACATCACCGCAACTTCGGGGGTGTTGTTTGTTTCGCTCAAGTGCGCGAGCACAACGTTCTTAAGTCCGCTGTGTACACACGACGCGATGAATGATGCGGCTTGCCGATTCGATAAGTGGCCGAGCTGACTTCCGATGCGCTTTTTGAGCACCCACGGATACGGACCTTCCGCCAACATGCGTTCGTCGTGATTTGATTCGATTACGAGCACATCGAGGTGCTCGAACTGTTTGGGCAACTCGGCCGGAACGTGTCCAAGATCGGTCGCGATGCCAACGCGACAACCACTTGCGCGATCCGTGATGACCATTGCGACGGCTTCGCGCGCGTCGTGCGGAACGGATGACGTTTGAACTGTGAGACTACCCACACTAAACGCGGCGTTTGAACGAACGACTACCGTTGGCACTGTCGATTCCGGAAGCGCGTCAAGCGTTCCCGCGGTTGCATGCAACGTCCAATTGAACTGTGCGCACGCGGCAATTGCGCCCGATGCGTGATCGGTGTGTTCGTGCGTTAACAAAAGCGCTTGAATGTTTTCGGGGCGTCTCCCGATAATCGCCAGCCGACGCTTCAATATGCGCAGGCTGAAACCGTTATCAATCAGAACGGTCGTGTCGTTGCCTTCAATGAGCGTGGCGTTTCCGCGACTGCCGCTGCCGAGTATGGTGACGCGCAACATCTGGTGAGGTGCGTCGCCGTGTTAGTTGGTGTGCCAGCGCGCAGCGTGAACTTCCAGCAAACTCGCGCGCAGTGTATCGGTCAGTTCAACATGCCGACGTGACATCATGCGGCCGGCCGCCTCGACGAACTTTGCAGGCTCGTACGTGCCGTACGGCGCGCTCGAACCCCACGCGAAAGGCTCGACGACTTTCGGTGGCATGCGTTCAAATACGTTCGCAGCGGTGCCCAGCACCGTTCCGGTTGTGAGCACGAGGCCGATTCCGGTTTTCACATGATCACCAAACATGGTGCCAAGGAATTGCAGACCGGTTTCGCGAATACCGTTTGGTGTCCACAGCGCCACATTCCCGTAGGTGTTTTTCAGATTGCTGGTTGTAGTCCCGGCGCCGAGGTTGACCCAGCGGCCGAGTATAGAGTGCCCGACGAATCCGTCGTGGCCTTTGTTGCTGTGACCGATGAGGATTGTGTTGGAAATTTCACCGTGCACGCGACAGTTGTCGCCAATGCTGCACGCGGCAACGCGGTCACCGCCGACGATTGAGTTCTCTCCGATGTAGCAGGGGCCAACGACTCGTGTGAAGGCTTGGACCTGCGCGCCTTTTCGGATGAGAACGGGGCCGGCGGATGTATCGAACAAAACTTGTGATTCGACGGAAGCACCATGTTCGACGTACACCTTGTGCTTGCCGCTCGCTACGAGATGCAGACCGTGAAAATCCGATTTCAGTTCGGAGCAATCGAATCCAATTGATAAAATCGGAATCTCTTCGTTCAGCAATATCGTGAGAAATCGAACGATGTCCCACACTTCGTCCATCCAAACTCCGTCAACATCGACGCGAATGTAACCGGCGTTCCGAATAGCAAAGTCTTCAAGATGTTTGAGTCCATCTGCCAATTCGTCCGGATGCATATCGCGTGACAATTGCAACGCGGCCAGGCGTCCGTCGATGTACCAGCCGCGTGCGTGCGCTGTTTCGGAGTCTTCCTTGTGCGCCTTGACTAAGGCGTCGTCGTGCAACTTGATTGCCGCGCGGGAATTCACAATC
>JBDUAX010000266.1:0-6505 GCA_040004455.1 Gemmatimonadaceae bacterium | reverse complement strand
CGCGGACTTTTCGCGAGTCCGGACTGAGATGTCGGCAAAGCATCCGATCATATCAATTACGGGTTCGTCGGGTGCGGGAACGACGTCGGTAACGCGCACGTTTGAACACATTTTTCGGCGTGAGAAGATTGTAGCGGCCATTGTGGAAGGAGACAGTTTTCATCGCTACAATCGTCGGGAAATGAAACAGGCGATGGCAGACGCAGAGAAGGCGGCTGAATCGCATTTCAGCCACTTTGGTGACGCAGCGAATTTATTCTCTGAATTGGAGAACTTGTTTCGTACGTACGGTACAAACGGGAGTGGCCGCGTTCGGAAATACTTGCACAGTGTCGAAGAGGCCGCGCCGTACAAGCAGGAACCGGGTACGTTTACAGATTGGGAGAACGTGCCTGCAAGTGAATTACTGTTCTATGAAGGCCTGCACGGTGGCGTCACCACAAAATCAGTAAACGTCGCGCAGTATGCCGATTTATTAATTGGCGTGGTGCCGGTTATCAATCTGGAATGGATTCAGAAAATTCATCGCGATCGCAGCACGCGCGGATATTCGACGGAAGCTGTAACTGATGTGATTCTGCGTCGCATGAACGAGTACGTGCACTACATCGTGCCGCAGTTTGCGCGCACACACATCAATTTTCAGCGAGTTCCGGTGGTCGATACTTCGAATCCGTTCATTGCGCGGACCATTCCCAACGCCGACGAGAGTCTGGTGGTGATTCGGTTTGCAAACCCAAAGGGATTCGACTTTCCGTATTTGCTCAGCATGCTGCACGATTCATTTATGTCGCGCGCGAACACATTGGTCGTTCCGGGTGGCAAGATGGAACTTGCCATGCAGCTGATATTTACGCCGATGATCATGCGTTTGGTCGAGCGGCGACGGAGCGCGGTTAGTGCGGAGCGGGCGTAGTCGCGCACGCTTTTCCGGCGAATTGAAACCGCTGCACGTCGACGGTGGTGCGGCTCACGGGACTGTAGGAAATTGTCTTCGCACTGTCCGCGAACTTGATGCCGAGTGAGAGAGTCTTTGATGGGTCGTTGTACCAGATGTTGGTTCGAGTGATTGTCAGGCCGTCAGCAAGCCCCGCTGCCGCTGCAGGGCCGTCTGCGCGAACTCCAATCACCTTGCGCACTTTGAGTGAACTGTCTACATCGAAGCCCGGATCCCAGCGTCCGCGTGGTTCCACCAGCCCTTCTGCGCAAACACCGAATGTGTTTTTCGCAAGTTGAATGTCGCCGCCGGATATTGTCTTGACGATATACTCAGCGGCAAACGGGCCAACGGTACGCACAAAATAGGATCGCAGGGCGGAATCCGCGATGCCGCTCAGTTGAAATCGCTTGTTGGTTGTTAGCGCAACCAAAGCCCGATCGAGCACGGAGTTCGGTGTCTTTATTGGTGAGTTGCGAGACTTTTGATCGAGTTGCATTGCCAACAGTTCACCGCGCAGATACGGTTCACGTTGCATGTCGGAATTTTTCCAGTAGCCATTAACGACTGCGTTCCAGGACGAATCGCGGGCCGACGACAATGAGTGCGCTGATATCACGTTATTAATCACGTCGACATATGCGCTGTCGCTCAGCAAGCCCGATTGCCACAGCAGACGATGCGCCATGTAGTCAGTAAAACCTTCGGTGAACCAGCCAATAAAGCCGTCGCGCGCGTTTGCGACCTGGTGAATGAGCCCGCCCAGCCATTCGTGCATCAACTCGTGCGCAAAGAGGGTCGTTACTCCTGCGTCCATGCTGCGCGTTGAATCAAGGTCTGCGACGAACGCGTTGGTGAGTCGGGTACCAGCGAGCGTCCCGCGCGACGCGACGCCAATTGTCACCAGGTAATTCGCCGGGCTCTTACCTCCCCAGAATTTGCGCTCCATCGCGATGACTTGTTGAACGGAGTGCTGCAGGGTCGAATCGGCGATGCGAAACGTTCCGCGCACCAGCAATGTGAGACGGCCTCCAGGAACGGGTGCGCGATAAGCACGAACGGATTCTTTGTTGATTGCGAACGTGTACACCGCATATTGGAAATCACTAAGCATTCCACGCGCGACGACAGTTGAATCGCCCTCGCGTGGCGAACCGAATGAAGTTGCGACGGCCGCGCCACGCTCAAGAGCGGCAAACGTAATTTTGAGTTTCACGGGTACGGTATCCGCAAACTTCGGCAAAACGAGTGCGTCGTGCCCGACAAGCTGCGCCCAGTCGCGGCTGATGACAGAGTGATTGTGCGCATCGGGGGCCGAGGACGACGGCGGCGTAATGTTCAATCGCCAACGAATGGTGAGTGGCGTGCCGACTGGTGCGGTTACACGAATGCGACTTGAATCATTCGTGGACGATACGGCGGCACCGAGTGAAGTTGCTTCGAGAGCAATGATGTTACGAAAGAGTCCGCTGCGCCCTGCCCATTCGTTCGGCAGCTGAAAGACCGTTACCGGTTCGCGCGTTCGGGGAATTGTGAGTTCGAGCAAAAGTTGCGGCCCGCTCTCGATACTCAGGGCACGCAGTGTCAGGTTCACTGCCGTTGTGTCGCGCATTTGCGCTGAGGCCATTTCGAGGGGGACAACTTGCACCCAGAAAATGACAAGAGGTGCAAGCAGCGACAAGTAGCGCATGCGTTGGTTGCGATCAGGTGATGAACGACGAGGGACTATTGACGCCCAATTGGACACTCTGATCATTGTTGCGGTTGCAATATATCAACCATTCGCCAACTGTTGGCTTCCAAGTACTGACTGCAATCGCGAGCATGTTATAAAGCAGACGCTTCGCTCTGGCGCGTAACTCGGACCCTTCTCACCGTATGCTGCTCCGGAACTTCTTGACTCCATTTCTTGCTCGAATAATCCTCGCCGCGACACTGCCCGTTTGCACGGCGGCGCTTCAGGCGAATTCGGCCCATCGTTCGCATGATTCGCGCCACGCCGAATTTCAGTTGAATTCAACGATCGCAATTCGCGATGTAACGGTCATTCCCATGACCGGATCGACGTCCTTGTCGCACAAAACGGTTTTTGTGCAGAATGGTAGAATTGCTCGAATAGCCGAGTCAACCGCAGCAATAGATGTCGGTACCACAGTTCTCGACGGTTCAGACCGGTTTTTGATGCCTGGACTAATTGACGCACACGTGCATTTGCGCAAAGCGGATGCGCCGCAGTATGTGTTGGACGGCGTATTGACTGTTCGCAACATGTGGGGACATTCGGGCATTCGACCACTCATTGAGGAGATAAAGCGCGGCGTGGTAGTTGGGCCAATTGCGATGTCGCTCTCACCAGGCATTGATGGCAATCCTCCCCAATGGCCCGAAACGCAGTTGCTGACGAACGCGAGCGGCGCGGACACACTGGTGCGACGATTAGTTCAGGATGGGTGGACAACGCTCAAGGTTTATCAAAGTTTGAGTCTCGAAAGTTTCGACGCAGTTGCGGCAGCAGCGAAAAACAATCACGTTCTGTTTGCCGGCCATGTTCCAACGGCGGTGCCAATTCAGCACGCGCTGCAATCAGGAATGAAGTCCATCGAGCATTTGAGTGGCTATGACCGTCAATTGAGCGCGTCACATAATGTTGGAACGTGGGGTTGGGCCGATGCGAACTTCGATAGTGCGAAGGAACTCGTGGCGAAAACCGTCGCGAGCGGCGTGTGGAATGTGCCAACGCTCAGTATCTATCGAACAATTGCTCAGCAGCACGCTGGCGAAATGCGTGAACGCGTTATTGAGAATCGCCGCCGATTTACTCGAATGTTGTATGAGGCCGGCGCTCACATCGCCGCGGGTACAGACGCAGGAATCGACGTAATCCCAGCGCAAGGCGCGTTACTCGGCGAATTGTTTGAACTTGAGGCCGCGGGATTATCGCGCGAACAAGCGCTGTCGGCCGCCACGCGCGACGCAGGAGCGCTGCTCGGCATACCGCAACTTGGAACGATCGTGGTTGGTGCTCCGGCGCGTTTGCTCTTGCTCGACTCTGACCCGACAAAAGACTTGCGCGCGCTCCGGAGTATTCGAATGGCAATTAATGCAGATCGCATTTACAAAATGCCGTCAGGGTGCGCATCCACAGCTGCGTCGATTGCCGTGCCTGCAGGTAACGTGAATTCAAGAGAACTGTTGATTTCGAGAGGCGCGACCAACGTTCTTGAATTGAAGTGTGCAGCGACTACGCCTTCCGCAACGCAGAAAACAGTGGCCGGTGTGTATGATACAAAAGTATCGCTGTCGTCGGGCACTTGTTCGTTGCCAGTCCAGGACAACCCCACCGTTGTGCAGGAATTATCGAATGGAACGGTGGTGACTCTCGCACACGCGGGCACGACCTACGGGGGCGGCCTCAAGCCCGACAAGTCATTTGTAACGCAAATTAAAGATGTTTCCAGTGGATCAGACATTTACAAGATTGGTGTGTCGGGTGCCTTTCACGGAGACACGCTGCGCGCGACTGTTACGCTCGACTACGGAACATCACCGGTCTGTCACGTAATCGTTAAATGGAACGGCGTCCGTCGAGAGTGAGTTTTCAATCTCGACGGGCCTGTCAGCGCTTACAACTGATTATCACGCTCCTCGATACATCCGCACACCAAACACCGGCGCGATACGGCCACGCGCGCCGTTCCCCTGAAATTTCACGGTCACTTTGCTCTTGCTGCCGATAAGGTTTGCAGGAATTGCGTACTGCGCATCGTAGAATGATCCGGGCGTCGGATTCGGCTTGAAATGCGCAATTGACGTTCCATCAACAAGAATATCGAAGTCGCCGTTCGCCGCTCCCAAACCGAGTTCGTTCATGTAAGTCACTGCGAGCATCATTTTCGCGTTCGCATCAACTGGCATGTCGAATGAAAACCAACCAGTTCCGCCGCGATTCCCGCGACCCGCGACGCGCGCGGTGGGGCGATCCGCTGGCTCACTCTGATAGTTGAAATCGCGCTCCGGTTGCATCTCACCGGGCTGCGCAAACGCTGTTGTTGCTGCTTCCATCTTCGCAATGCGGTCACGTTCGGCCGCAATTGCCGCGCCGCGCGCAGAAAAATCGGCGGGCGACATCACGTCGAAGTAAATGCTGTAATTGCGGCGATGCGTGCGATAAAACGGCGTGAGCGACACATCGCTCGCTACGTCCTGCTTCGCATCGTAACGCGCAACCTGGCTCACTTTGAAATTGCCGAGCCTGGTGGAGTCGGGGAGAACCCATTCGGTAAGCGGGCGTTCGCCCGCAACCAGAATTGGAACGGACGCCGCCGTCGCAACTGATGCGCGGCCGTCGCGACGCGGGCCAAGATCGCCGGCAAGGCACAACGGCCCCCACATCACGGCGGCAACATGTTTGTCATCCGGCGTTGCATCGAGCCATAGTGATTTCGGAATGCTCAATTCGACCGTGTCACCACTTTTCCACGTGCGCTTGATTTCGACATACGAGCTTGATTGCGCGACGGCTTCGTTGCCAGGTGCACCTGAACGTCCACCTGCCGCAGCGTTGTGCAGTGATGCCATTGGTGGTTGCGGAATCGCCGTTCCATTCACCGAAATCGTGAACGCATCACCGGCCCACACCGGGCGGCGAACGGCAAGCGTGAAAACCTTTGGTGCGGGCATGGTTAGCGACAACTTCGCGATGTCACCATCAGGGAAAGTTGTGTCCTGACTGACTTTCACGCCGCCCAACGTGAATTGCCCCGTGCTTGGAATGAACAAGTTCACCCAGAGCGTGTCGACGCTTTCGTAGTAAATGCCGTCGCCGTGCAGTGCGTGATTTTCCATGCCGGTGCCTACGCAGCATGTAAAGCTCCGTTGCATGTCTTGATATTCCTGCTGCACACCACGCCCAACTGGCACCATGTAGCAAGTTGCGCCGTCGTTCGGATCGATTGACGCGAGTATGTGATTGAACAACGCGCGTTCGTTGAAATCCACAAAGTGTGCATCTGGTGTCAACGCAAACAGCTGACGTGACAACTTGAGCATGTTGTACACATTGCACGTTTCTGCGGTACGCCCATCTACACGTGGTGCCAACTTATCGGGTTCGCCATAATACTCCGACAATCCATGACCGCCAGTCGCGTAACTATGATGCTCGGCCACTCGATCAAAAAAGAATGACGACGCAACGAGATCGGCCGAATTTGCGGTGTAACCGTAGCGCTTGGCCGACCCGATCAATTTCGGAATCTGACAATTGCCGTGTTTGCCTGAGAGGTTGTCCTGATGACGTTTCAGCGCGTCAGTAAATGCCTTATGTTCAAATCTGTACGACAAATTGAGCCATCGCTTGTCGCCAGTATCCGCGTACAGGTCGGCAAGTACTTCGTTCATTCCGCCGTGTTCGGTGTTCAGCATCTTCGCGATTTGATCATCATTAAGCGGCGCTAACACCTTTTCGGCCCACGCAGCGTATTTCACTTCGGCGGCCAATGCCGCAGCATTGCCAGTGTAGCGATACGCATCGCGCAAACCCGCGTACGTTTTGTGCAACACGTACCA
>JBDUAX010000019.1:0-21813 GCA_040004455.1 Gemmatimonadaceae bacterium | reverse complement strand
GACGATTTCATCGCTGAAATCGACTGGCGTTACGTTCGGCGCACGCGGCCCCCTATACAAGGATTTGCGTTTCGATGTGCAGGGAGTGCGTTGGAACGACGGCAAAGTGTATCGACCACAGTTTTCGTTGCGAAGCGATTTGGGATTACAAAGCGATTGGCTGTCGCATTTCCCCAAGGGACAATTCAGCATCAACTTGCATTTTATTCACGAATTGCGCGATCCAATCACATTTGTGTATCCGAATCCGAGCGACACAGTTACCACACCGACCATTGTCACTTCGCTGCAGACAAAAGTACTAACTTTGTTGCTCGAACTCCGAATCCAGCGCGCGGTAATTTTTTACCAATTTCACAACATGACCGGCCAGGCCTATGAGTACGTTCCTGGAATTGTCATGCCGCGCCAGAATCAGTTTTACGGTGTGCGATGGGAATTCTCGAATTAAGTGCGGAATTGACGGCAAGAGCGCCGCGCGTTTAGTTGCGCGCCCATATGGTGCGTTCGATGACGGGCTTCGGCCAAGCGGATGGCGCAGTCGGTTCGGTTCACGTGAGCGTGGAAATTCGCACGGTGAATCACCGATTTTTTTCCCCCAGCATCAAACTCGCAAGTGCACTGGCAAAATGGGAGGCAGAAGTTCGCGAGGCTCTTCGGCTGCGAGTGAGCCGAGGGCACGTGACGCTTTCCGCGCGAACTCTGCGTACTGCCTCAGCGCAAATATCCGGAATTGACACCGCAAAATTTGCGACTGCCGTCGAAACTCTGCGTTTATTGGCAGAGAAGCATGAACTCGCGGGAGGTGTTGATTTGGCCAGCGTGTTGAGACTCTCCGACTCGATTTCAAATCAACAGGAGCCCGAGGAAGCTGAAACGGGCTCGGCGCCTGAATTGGTGGCGATTGTAGAACACGCGTTGGTGAGTCTGAACAAGGCCCGCGCAGAAGAAGGGGCCCGGTTGGTTGAGGTCCTGCTGCAACGATTGGCTTTGGTGCGAGAGGCGGTCGAGCGCGTCGCGGCGCGCGCGCCCGAGCGAATTGTCGCGCATCGCGAACGATTGCGTTTGGCGATTTCGGAGCTCACGAATGGAATGCCACTCGACGAGGGTCGATTGATGCAGGAAATCGCATTGATTGCCGACCGATTGGATGTGGCCGAAGAGATGGACCGATTTCGTTCGCACATTTTGGCATTTGAACAAACGCTTCGCGATGCGCCGGCGGACGGCGTTGGGAAGCGGCTCGGATTTCTGCTGCAGGAAATGCTTCGTGAGGCCAATACCACGGGCAGTAAGGGCGCCGACACGGCCATCCTGCAGGACGTGGTTGGAATCAAGGAAGAGCTCGAGCGCATTCGCGAACAGGTCGAGAATCTGGAATGAGGGGTTTTCCGGTCATTCTGTCCGCGCCGTCCGGTGCGGGGAAAACAAGCATTCGCCACCGGCTGCTACAGCGGAGGCCGGATGTAGGTTATTCTACGAGCTGCACCACGAGGGCGCCGCGGGCAGGTGAGGTCGATGGGACGGACTACCACTTCCTGACTACCGAGGAGTTCACGAAGGCTCGCGACCACGGGGACTTTGCGGAATGGGCCGTGGTACACGGCCATTTGTACGGCACCAAGCGCTCGGAGGTCGAGCGAATTTTGACTGCCGGCAAACACGTTCTGATGGACATCGATGTACAGGGCGCGCGTCAGTTTGCGGTAGCGTATCCCGACAGCGTGCTGGTGTTCATTCTACCGCCGTCAGGTGAAGTGTTGTTGTCGCGGTTGTCGGCGCGTGGAAGCGAAGACCAGGCGCGACTGTTGACGCGCTTGGAAAATGCGTTAACGGAGATGCGCGATGTTGGTCGATACCACTACGTCGTGGTGAACGATGATCTCGAGTTGGCAGTTGATCGGGTGAGCTCCATCATTGACGCGGAAGCGGTGCGACATGATCGGGTTTACGAAGTTGAACGACAGGTCGAAGCATTGATCGAGCAGTTGGAGCGTGAAATCAAGAATTTTCCCAGAGGCGATTAAGACATGCAGGTTTTTACTCCGAACGACATTACGGCCAAAGCGGCGAACAAGTATCTAAGCGTTCTCATTGCCGCGAAATTTGCGCGTGTGTTGAACGAAGCGCCGCGTGAGCGCACCCCAAATGAAAAGAAGCTCACCACGCGTGCACTCGAAGAGTTGTCCGCTGGTGACATTGAATATCGCGTGCATCCGCGTCGCCGCCCGGGCTGAGCGTAAACGCTCGTCCAATCTGTGCGTCCCTTCGACAATCAACGCGTATTACTGGGCGTAACGGGCGGCATCGCTTCTTACAAAGCGGCGTGGCTCGCGAGACTGTTAACGCAGGCGGGCGCAGAAGTTGATGTAGTAATGACACGTGCGGCGACCGAGTTTATCGGCGCCGTCACTTTCGAGGCGCTCACCGGCCGACCGGTTCACACAGCGCTCATTCAGCAGGGGCACGCACTCGACCATATCAAGTTGGCGCGTGCGGCTAATATCGTGGTGGTAGCACCCGCGACTGCCGATTTCATTGCGCGCGCAGTTGGCGGCCATGCTGATGATCTGCTCAGCGCACTTTTGCTGGCGAACACTGCGCCAGTGTTGTTGGTGCCCGCTATGAACGATCGCATGTGGGCTCACGCGCAGGTTCAGCACAACATCGAAGCAGCAAAGACACTCGGCTACAACATTCTGCCGCCTGAGGAAGGCGCTCTCGCCGTTGGTGAAGGGCATGGTCCGGGGCGTATGCCGGAACCGGAAACGATTATTGCGCATGTTGCGCGCTTGCTGGAATCGTCTAAAGAACTGAATGGGAAACGTGTTGTCGTGACAGCTGGACCAACTCGCGAACCGATTGATCCGGTACGGTTCATGACAAATCGTTCGAGCGGAAAAATGGGTGTTGAAATTGCCGCGGCCGCGTGGCGTCGTGGCGCAGAAGTCACGTTGATTGCGGGTCCCCTCGAAGTCGCAACGCCGCCAAGTGTAAGAGTTGTGAGTGTCGAAACGACTTCACAAATGCAGGACGCCGTCATCAAGGCGCTCTCCACTGCGAACGTACTGGTGATGGCCGCAGCCCCAGCGGATTTCACTGCGGCGAATCCCGCCAATCAGAAAATCAAAAAACACGATGGACCCGATACGCTACAGCTCGCACGTACACCTGACATTCTCAAGTCGAGCGTGCTGGCACGACAAAAAGGAGCGATAATTGTTGGCTTCGCGTTGGAAACACAAAACGCGCTGAGCGAAGGCGCGCGCAAATTGCGTGAGAAAGGACTCGACTTGGTTGTAGTGAACGACGCGACTGAAAAGGGAGCAGGCTTCGGTGTTGATACGAATCGCGTCACGTTTGTGAACAAGGCCGGCGAGGTCGATGCGTTGCCACTCCTGTCAAAGCGCGATGTTGCGGATGCAATTCTGGACAGAGTGGAGACGCTGTTGAATGGACGCTAAGGAGCGACTTCGCATCTATCTCGAGCAGCGACGCGAGCTGGGTGAGTCGGAATTGGTTCTCGATGCACTGCCGGTGGACGATGTGCTCCGCATGATTGGTGCACCGTCGGTTGCGTCGAGCGCCAACAAGTCGCAGCCCAAGACCGTCGTACAGCCCGTCGAACAGGTGCGCATTGAAGTCCCTCCAGTGCAGCAGTTAAAGAATTTGTCGGAGGCCGCTGCGAACTCTGCTTCTGCTCAACCTCCTGCAGTTCCGCCCGCGCGATTTGACGAAAGCGTGCAGGTTGATTGGCGCTCGGCGCTCAAGAAGGCGGAAGCAAACGATGCTGGTAACGCACGCAAGAATGCATCAAGCGATACGAACGAAGGGGTTGGCTCAGCGTTTGCTCCCAAAGCAAAGCCAGCCCACATTGATGCACAATACGGAGCAATTCAGGCATCGCAAACAAGCCCGAATACCGAGTTGCCGCGTTGGCTCGCTGCGTTATCGATTCCTGCCGGTCTGAGTGTGGTTCCGGTATTCGAATCAACCGCAAACGACCGCGCGCGAACGGTCGATTCGTTGACCGGATTGGCAGCAATGATTGCGAGTTGTCGCGCGTGTTCACTCGGAAAATCCGCAACCAATGCCGTTCCGGGTGAGGGCAATCCCAATGCTGATTTCGTTTGTGTTGGCGAGGCGCCCGGTCAAACGGAAGACGAAACCGGTAGACCGTTTGTTGGTGAATCCGGACAATTACTTACAAAAATTCTCGAGGCAATTCAACTGCCGCGTGAAGAGGTGTTCATTTGCAACGTGCTCAAGCATCGTCCGCCGGGAAATCGCAATCCTCAACCCGACGAAGTGAGAGCTTGCACGCCGTACCTCACGCGGCAGCTTGAACTTTTGCAACCAAAGGTTATTCTCGCCCTCGGCACTTTCGCAGCGCAGACGTTGCTCAACACGCAAACAGCGATGGGCAAGTTGCGCGGGCAAGTGCATCGCTACCAGGGTATCCCCCTCATCGTGACTTACCATCCGTCGGCGCTCTTGCGCAACGCGAATTGGAAGCGTCCGGCCTGGGATGACGTTCGGCTGGCTCGTCGCATTCTCGATGCAGCGCGTGCTGCATCTTCATCAACGCACTGAACATTCGGTAGACAGCGACACAAGCATGACGAGCCCGGGCGGTGGAAATGAGAGCGGCCGAGATCCGTACAAGGATCGACGTCCGCCGTGGTCGGAAGAGGCAGAGCAGGCAGTACTGGGCGCCATGCTACTCGACGCAGACGCGGTCATGCGTGCGGCCGAGCATGTTGACGACACAATGTTCTATCGTGAAGGACATCGGCGATTGTTTCGCGCGATGTTTTCCATTACGGAACGCGGTGGCGTTGTGGACCCGGTCACGCTCGCGAATGAATTGGAACGCTTGCAGGAACTTGAAGCATCCGGTGGTCGCGAGTATTTGAGTTTTTTGCTCGACGCCGTTCCGACAGTTGCAAACGTAGAATATCACGCGCGCATTGTGAAAGAAAAGGCGATGCTGCGCAGGTTAATTGAAGTGTCAACTGAAATTGTGAGTGAGGCGTTTGAAGCGCGCGAGGACGCGGGGAAGCTGCTTGATCAGGCCGAGTCGAAAATCTTCACGTTGGGACAGAGCAAAGAGCGCAAGGGTTTTTCGCGCGTAAAAGAATTGCTGTGGCCAGCGATGGAAAAACTCGAGCAACTGATGCAGCGCGAGTCGGCCGTTACTGGTGTTTCAACGGGTTTCCATGATCTCGACAACATCACGTCTGGTTTGCAACCAGCCGATTTGATCATTGTCGCGGCGCGTCCGTCGATGGGAAAAACAGCGTTCGTGCTCAACATCGCGCAGCATGCGGCAATTGTTCAAAAAACTCCGATCGCATTCTTTTCGCTCGAAATGAGCAAAGAGTCGCTTGTGCAGCGTATGCTGGCAAGCGAAGCGCTCATCGACGCGCAGTCGTTGCGTAAAGGTGGTAGGGCACTGGAGGAATCGATGCCGCGTTTGGCGCAGGCTGCGAGTATTCTGAGTAGCGCGCCAATTTATGTGGACGATACCCCCGGAATTGGGTTGCTCGAAATGCGAGCAAAGGCGCGCCGCTTGAAAGCGGAGCACGACGATTTGGGGTTGATCATCGTGGACTATTTGCAACTCATGAGTGGACCAACTAATTCGGAAAATCGTCAACAGGAAGTGTCGCAGATTTCCCGCGGTTTGAAGGCGTTGGCGAAAGAACTATCGGTACCGGTTGTTGCGCTGTCGCAGTTGTCTCGTGCGCCGGAACAGCGAACTGGTGATGACAAGGGTCGTCCGCAGCTATCCGATCTTCGTGAATCGGGAGCCATTGAACAGGACGCCGACGTTATTCTGTTCATCTTTCGTCAGGAAGTGTACGCGGAACGTGATGAGATGGGCCGGTTGAAAGATTCCCAGTTGGAGGGCAAGGCGGAAATCATTGTCGGCAAGCAGCGCAACGGGCCAATTGGAAGTGTTCGACTCTTCTTTCACAAGCACTACACACGTTTTGACAATTTTTCGAATCGAGTTGAGGGAGCTGGACCCGGTCCGGCACACTTCGCTCCAACCAGCGGACCAAAGTTGGTGCGCGGCCCTGACGACTACTAGCGTCTGATGGCGCGCGCCAGGTCGTTGTTCCGTTGCACGGATTGTGGTGCCGAGTTTCCGAAATGGGCTGGGAAGTGCGACGTGTGTGATGCGTGGAATACGTTGGTTGAGGTGGCAGCGATAACCAATGTGCCGCAAAGTAAACGCAGCGCAGCGCGAGCTATGCCTGGCAACATTGCCCAAACGCAACAGCTTGGTGCGGTGAGTGGCGTGGACTCCTCGCGTTGGCGCACCGGGCTTGATGAATTCGATTTTGTATTGGGTGGTGGCATTGTTCCGGGCTCAATGGTTTTGGTGGGTGGTGAGCCGGGAATTGGTAAGTCCACCATCATGCTGCAGGTTGCCGCGCGCCTGGAAGCCACGGGGCATCGTACGCTTTACGTATCAGGAGAAGAATCGGCGTTACAAGTAAAGTTGCGCGCCGAGCGATTGGCCGAAGACGCTTCCAGTTGCGCGCTGCTCACTGAAACTTCGCTCGAAACTGTCCTTGCGACTGCGGCTGCAATGTCGTCCGACGGTGAAGGGCAGTTGCGCGCGCTGATTGTCGATTCCATTCAAACGGTGCACACCGAATTGCTGGAAGGCGCGCCTGGAAATGTTGGGCAGGTTCGCGAGTGCGCTGCGCGGTTGATGCGTTTTGCCAAGGACACGAACACCGCCGTGTTTGTAATTGGTCATGTCACGAAAGACGGTGGCATTGCGGGACCGAAAACGCTTGAACACATCGTTGACACCGTGTTGTATTTCGAAGGGGACGGCACCCTCGATCATCGCATTCTGCGCGCAACGAAGAATCGATTCGGTTCCGTTGATGAAATTGGCGTGTTTCGAATGGTGCCGTCGGGATTGATTCCCGTTGCCAATCCGTCGGCGTTGTTTGTCGGCGATCGCCGCGACGTTGCGAGTGGCAGCGCAGTTTGCGCATTGATGGAAGGAACGCGTCCGGTGCTGGTTGAAGTGCAAGCTCTCGCGGCGCGCGCCGGATTCGGGACGCCGCAACGCGTCGCATCGGGCGTTGATGGTCGTCGGCTTGCGTTGCTGCTCGCGGTACTCGACAAACGCGGCGGAATTTCGTGCGCGCAACTCGATGTGTTCTGCAATATCGTCGGTGGTATGCGGGTGCAGGAGCCGGCAGTTGATCTTGCAATTGTTGCGGCATTGGCGTCAAGCGTCGTCGATCGTGCATTGCCGGCCCGCGCTATTTTTCTCGGTGAGCTTGGACTTGGCGGCGAAGTACGTCCGGTAAGCCAGGCCGAACGCCGTCTGGCCGAAGCTGCGAAACTCGGAATGACACAGGCGTTTCTTTCCGATCGCGCGGTGCCACGACGCGTTCCGGATGACATGGAAGTGATCGGTGTACGAACTATTTCCGATGTACTGTCGCGCACCGTTGGACGAGCCGCCGAGAATTCAAAATGACTGTGCGAGATGTTGGTGTGGTGATCGTTGCTGGTGGAAGTGGTTCGCGAACGGGAAGCGCGGAACTCAAGCAGCTTCGATGGGTCGCTGGAAAGCCCGCGCTCTTGCACAGCGTGCAGACGTTCATGGCACGCGCTGATGTGGCGCTCGTTGTCGCAGTATTGCCGAAAGCGTACGCTGCAGATCCTCCGCCCTGGTTGTTTCAATGCGATGTCGATCGATTGCTTGTTTCAGTCGGCGGGCGCGAACGACAGGAAAGCGTGTGGAATGGCTTGGAAGACATGCCGGAGGAAGTGCGCATTGTCGTCATTCACGACGCCGCGCGCCCACTCGTGACCGACGAAACGATTGAACGTGTGATCGCTGCAGCGCGAAGCGGAAGCGGTGCCATTGCGGCACTGCCCGTTGTCGATACTCTCAAGGAAGTCGACGACAACGGAAACATCGTTCGCACTATCAGCCGCGAAAAACTGTGGCGCGCGCAAACACCGCAAGCATTTCCGCGCGAGCAAATCGAACGCGCACACATGGAAGCGAAAAAGGCGGGAGTCTCCGCCACCGACGACGCCGCATTACTTGAGCGCATCGGACTTCCGGTGATTGTTGTGCGCGGTAGCGAACGCGCCATGAAGATTACCGAAGAAGATGATTTCAAACGCGCTGAAGCGCTTTCCATGTTGACAGACTAGTTATTCGTCATGTCTGTCGCGTCGCTTTCCGTACCGTTCTGGTCACCCGCCGAAATCGAGAGCGCACTGCGGCTTGCAATTCTGCATTTGTCCGAGCATCGCGTGCTCGCGTACCCCACAGAAACGGTTTACGGATTCGGAACAGCGGTCGATCACGCCTCTGTCGAGACGCTTGTAAAACTCAAAGGTCGCCCCGCCGAAAAGCCATTCTTGCTGCTCATCGCGAATCCATCAATGGTGACGCGCCTTGGTTTGCACCTCACGTCGGCCGCATCAAACCTTGCAGCGCGCTTTTGGCCCGGGCCTCTTACCCTCGTTTTGCCTGGCGGCGACAATCGTGTTCCCGCGCGTTTGCGGGGACCCGAAGGTGGTGTCGCCGTGCGTTGGACCCCGCATGTCGGATTGCAACGATTGATCTCAGCTTACGGAGAACCGATTACCAGCACGAGTGCCAATCGTCGCGGGGTTCCACCCGCGGCGACTGCTGCCGAGATTGTTTCTCAGTGGCCCGATGCCATTCATCGCGGTGTGATGCAAGTGCTGGATGGCGGACGATTGGCCGCCTCGCAACCATCCACAGTTGTTGATTGCACCGGGAGACGTCCACGAGTAATTCGGCCGGGTGTATTTTCTGCCGCTGTTTTACGTGACTGTGTTCCAGACCTTATCGGCGACGCCTAAGCGACTCAAATTCATGCACATTCTTTTTGTTTGCACGGGAAATACCTGTCGCAGTCCTCTGGCTGAAAGTATCGCGCGACAAATGGTGCTTGATCGCCAATTAAGCGGCATCGAAGTGAAAAGTGCGGGAACGCACGCGGCGTCAAATTCGCCTGCGTCCGACGGTTCCTTGTTGGTCGCACTGGAGCAAGGGCTCGATGTGTCGACGCATCGCGCGCAGCAGCTAACCCCCGAGCTGGTGCAGTGGGCCGACGTCATTCTCACCATGGGATCGAGTCATCTGGCCGAGACGAGCGCACTGGGCGGTCAAGGCAAGTCATACTTGCTTACTGATTTTTCCTCGCGTGGCCAGGACAATCGCAATATCAGTGATCCATTCGGCAGCGACCTACCAGTGTATCGCGAAACATTCGTAGAACTGGTGCACGAAATTGGTAACGCGTTTGATCGGCTGGTGAGCGAACATCAACACCGCTCCGTGTGATAAGAAAATCAGAAGCACCAACGCGCCTCGTGCTACTTGGCCACCCCGTCTCTCATTCGTTGTCTCCGATTTTTCAGAACGCCGCGCTCAAGAGTGCGGGGTTGAGCGCGTCGTACGATGCATTGGATGTTGTGCCACACGATTTGCTGCGGGTGCTGCGTGACCTCGCTCGCGCGGCAGTCGCAGGCAACGTCACCATTCCGCATAAGGAAGCGGTGGCGCTAGCGTGTTCCAAACTCACCGATCTCGCACAACGCGTTGGCGCTGTGAACACGTTTTGGCACGAGAAGGGAAAGCTCGTTGGTGACAATACCGATGTTGCCGGTGCGCGCGTTGCCATTGCGACGTTGCTCGACGCTCCCTCATTGCATCAAGTACGTCGCGATACTAAATCGCCGCTGCACGTAACAATACTCGGCGCCGGTGGTGCGGCGGCGGCGCTTTTGGTTGCGCTGGAAGCGTTTATTCCGGTGACCATCACTATTTGGTCTCGCACCAGTGATCGAGCGCGCGCACTTGCCGCGCGGGTGAACGTTGCGGTCACTATTGCGAACGACGCGAAAAGTGCTGTCGCCGAGGCGGACCTGGTGATCAATTGCACTCCAATTGGATTGAGTGGTACAGACGTTCCCGTTGATGTCGCGGCATTGAAACCAACCGCTCGCATTCTCGATCTCATTCCGCGCGCCGGCGAAACCGAATGGCTCCGCGCGTGTCGCGCGCAGGGACACGTGTGTGACGACGGCGTGCGTATGTTGATTGAGCAAGGTGCGGCATCGTTCGAACGATGGTTTGACATCGTACCCGATCGCGCATCAATGTGGCGTTCGCTTCGCTAGTTCGTGGTCTCGTCGATCTGGCACTCCCGCCCGCCTGCGCCTGCTGTCATGAGCCGCTTGAGTCGGGGGACACCGAACTGGTTTGCAGATTGTGCGTGTCTCGTATTGTGCCATTAACGCTGCCTCTTTGTGGGCGATGCGGGCATCCGCGATTAACCCCCAATGTGCCGGCTCCAGTCGACATTGGATCGACCGTCGCAGCACCATTTTCTCCGTGTCGCTGGTGCCCGCGCTTACCGGTCTGGGTTCGCGCTGTCCGCTCGGTGTGTCGAATGGATCAGGGTTCGGGTTCTTCGTTTGTGCACGCTCTCAAATACGAAGGCTGGGCCCGGGTTGCAATTCCAATGGCGCGTCGCATGGCACGACTCAACTTTCCGGTCGACGTGGTTTCCGAGCGTACAGCCTTGGTTGCCGTGCCACTTTCGGCGACCAGGCAACGTGAGCGTGGGTACAACCAGGCCGCGCTCCTCGCCAACGCGCTGGGCGAACTGTGGAAAATGCCGGTTTGGTCGGATACGGTTCAGCGCATTCGGAGCACAACCTCGCAAGTGCGGTTGACACCGTCTGACAGGGCGGCGAACGTTGCTCAAGCGTTTGCCAGCTCGGCTGCGGCTGCAAACCGGCTGGTAGGCTCACACATCGTGCTGGTGGACGACGTGATCACGACTGCGGCGACGTTAAACGCCACCGCCCAGGTGCTCATTCAGCGCGGTGCACGCATTGTCAGCTACGTAACCTTCGGACGAGCGCCAGAACCGGGCGATCGGGCCGTTCCCGAACTTGACCTCGAACAGGAATAACTCGCATGGCGATTCGTGTTGGCATTAACGGCTTCGGCCGCATTGGGCGTCAGATCATGCGTGCCGCGAAACTGCAGAACGCATCGGATATTGAGTTCGTCGCCGTAAACGATCTCACCGATACGACGACTCTCGCGCACCTGTTCAAGTACGACTCAGTGCACGGTCGCTTCCAGGGTGATGTGAGCCACGATGCCGATAGCATTACCATCAACGGCCAGAAGGTCAAAATCCTCGCGGAAAAAGATCCGTCGAAATTGCCGTGGAACGACCTCAAGGTTGACATTGTGGTTGAATCAACCGGTCGCTTCACGAAGGCCGCCGACGCGAAGATGCACATGCAGAGCGGCAGCAGCGTAAAGAAAGTCATCATCTCCGCCCCTGCGACGGATGAAGACATCACAGTTGTGATGGGCGTCAACAGCGACAAGTACGACGCCACCAAGCATCACATCATCTCGAACGCATCGTGCACCACGAACTGCCTGGCGCCAATGGTAAAAGTTGTTCGCGACAATTTCGGCTTCGTGCACGGTACGATGGTCACGATTCACAGCTACACCAACGATCAATCAATCCTTGATTTGCCGCACAAGGATTTACGTCGTGCACGCGCCGCAGCGGTATCGATGATTCCAACGACCACCGGAGCCGCGAAAGCAACGTCGCTGGTGATTCCGGAAGTCAAGGGAAAAATCGACGGCATGTCAGTGCGCGTTCCAACTCCGGACGTTTCGTTCACCGATCTCACGTGCGTTGTTGAGCGCAAAGTTACGAAAGAAGAAGTCAACGCCGCGTTTCTTGCCGCAACCAAAGAGGGTTCGCTGAAAGGCTACCTCGGCTACTCCGATGAGCCGCTCGTTTCGGTCGACTACATCGGCAATCCGAACTCCTGCACGCTCGATGCGCAGTGCACGAATGTCATCGATGGAACGCTCGTGAAGTTGTCGGGCTGGTACGACAACGAATGGGGTTACTCGTCGCGTTGCGTCGACTTGCTCCGTTATGTCGGATCAAAACTGTAAACGCTCACGTTTGATGCGTCCCATATCCGCAATTTCCTCATCACGTTAACACTAAAGAGCCTCGGTTAAGTATTGCCGGGGCTCTTCTGTAATCAATCCATGAAAATCCGTTCTGTTCGCGATCTTACAGATGCAGAGTTGAAGGGAAAACGCGCGTTGGTGCGCGTCGATTTCAACGTTCCCCTTGATGACGCGGGAAACGTTACCGACGATACGCGCATCACGGCCGCGCTTCCAACGTTGAATGCGCTGCTTGATCGCGGCGCGCGTGTTGTGTTGCTTGCGCATTTTGGTCGCCCCAAAGGCGCTCCCGAAGAAAAATATTCACTCGCCCCTGTCGCAAAACGGCTTGTCCAATTGATGGCCCCGCGCAAGGTGACGTTTCTCCGCGAGACAATCGGCGCGAGTGCGGTTAGCGCGACGAAAGCGCTCGCGAATGGCGAAACACTATTGCTCGAAAACACGCGCTTTCTGCCCGGCGAAGAAACGAACGACGATTCGCTGTCGAAGTCGCTTGCCGAGTTAGGTGATGTATACGTGAATGACGCGTTTGGCGCAGCGCATCGCGCGCACTCGAGCACGGCCGGTGTCGCAAAATTTCTGCGTCCGGCTGTTGCCGGATTGCTGATGGAAAAAGAACTCGCGTATTTGGGCAGCGCGCTCGCGAATCCCGAACGGCCGTTCGTGGCAATCCTTGGTGGCTCAAAAATTTCCGGAAAAATTGACGTCGTTGAAGCGTTGTTACCCAAGGTCGATCACTTGTTGATTGGCGGCGCAATGGCGTGCACGTTTTTCAGAGCGATGAATCTTGAAACAGGGAAGTCGCTCGTTGAACCAGATCGTCTGGACATGGCGGCGGATTTGCTGAAACGCGCTGGAACGAAGTTGCGTGTGCCAGTCGATGCGACGGTTTCTTCGGCGATGGAAAACAGCGCCGGCGCTCACGCAGTCGATCGGAATGCGATTCCAGCAAACGAAGCGATGTTCGACATCGGCCCGAAGTCCATCGCGGAGTTTGAGCAGCTCGTGTTGTCCGCCCGGACCGTGCTGTGGAACGGACCAATGGGGGTGTTCGAAAGGCCGCCGTTCGATGCCGGCACCCGGGCCATTGCCATTGCAATGGCGAAGGCAACAGCGAAAGGCGCAACAACGATAATCGGCGGCGGTGATTCCGCTGCCGCAGTTGCTGAAGCAGGTTTGGAATCGCAAATGTCGCACGTATCAACTGGCGGCGGCGCATCACTGGAATTTCTTGAGGGCAAGCCGCTTCCGGGCGTCGTTGCACTCGATACAATCGGCTGAGATTAAAACATGTATGTGAAGCCCATATTCGCTGCGAACTGGAAAATGAACAACGGTCCCACCGATGCCCGTTCGTTCATGCAACGCTTTCTCGCGCAATCACCAAGGCAGCAGGACCGCACCATAATTTTCTTTCCGCCGGCGCTGACCTTTGTAACTGTGGCTGAGCATGTGAAAGAACGCCCGGACATTTGGCTGGGGGTGCAAAATATTTATACCGAGGCAGCTGGCGCATATACGGGCGAAAATTCCGCGGCAATGGCGCGGGATGTTGGCGCGAAAGTCGTGCTGGTTGGTCACTCCGAACGGCGTCATGTATTTGGCGAAACCGACGCGCAGACCGCGGCAAAATGCGCCATGGTTTTGCAGGCGCACCTCATCATCATGTTGTGCGTAGGAGAAACGTTGGCAGAACGCGAAGGCGGTGCGACTGAAGCGGTGGTGCTGCGCCAATTCAGTGCGGCCACGAAGGGGCTCGACGATGCGCAGGTGGCGGGCATCATGCTCGCGTACGAGCCCGTGTGGGCCATCGGTACCGGAAAGACTGCCACACCCGACGACGCGGCCGCCATTCATGCGGTGCTCCGCGCGGCACTTGTCGAACGCCTTGGTGAAAAAGCAGGCAACGGAGTGCCGATTCTCTACGGTGGCTCAGTTAATCGCGGTAACGCCGCCGACTTGCTGGCGGTGCCCAACGTGAATGGGCTTTTGGTAGGGGGGGCGAGCCTCGACGCCGATGGCTGGAGCAGCATCGTTCGGACGAGCCACCAATAGCCCCCATTTCACTCGAAACACGCGCAAATCATTCGGCCATCAACACTTGCATTGAGGGTCGAGGTCCGTGATGTTTCGATGCTAGTCCACGCCCACCAAACGCACTCGATACGCAATACACACGCTGGTTCAGCGTCTGCCTTTATCGCCGTTAGCCGGTTTCGTCATGTACACTTTTCTGCTCACGCTTCTCGTTCTCGACGCACTGCTGCTCATCGCGGTGGTCCTTATGCAATCCGGAAAGGGTGGCGGACTCGCGGCCAACTTCGGCGGTGCCAGCTCATCGTCCGATCAGCTCATGGGCACGCGTCAGGCAGGAAATCTGCTTACCCAGCTCACCTGGTGGTTCGGTGGCGCGTTCCTCGGCCTGTCGCTTGTGCTGCAAATCATTGGCGGCCGTAGCGCGGTACCCAAGTCGGTACTCGACAAATTGGCGGTACCGACTGCAGTAGCTCCGGCCCCTACAGGCGCGGCCCCGGCATCTCCGCTTTCGGCTCCCGCAGCCAGCACTCCGGCGACTACCCAACCTGCCACGACCGTTCCTGTAACAAAGCCGCCGGCCGAAAAAATTACACCGCCCGCTTCATCACCAAAGAAGCCGTCCAAGCCATAGTTCAAACAGCAGACACATCGGTGCAAGAACTTCTGCCCCAGGGGTTCCTCCTCCTCGAGGATGGAACCCTTTTTCTTGGTCGTCTCGCAGGGCCAACAATTCCGACCGTCGCTGAAGTGGTTTTCACCACGAGCATGAGCGGCTATCAGGAAACGTTTAGCGACCCGTCGTATCAGGGGCAAATCGTTGTGATGACCGCGCCGCAAATTGGCAACTACGGCATTAACAACGAAGATCCTGAATCATCGAAGCCACAGGTTGCGGGTGTGGTGTGCCGAGAGTTGTCGCGCACATATTCGAATTGGCGTGCAACGGGATCGTTGGCCGGTTGGCTCGACGCAGCGAATGTGCCCGTCCTGACCGAAGTTGATACGCGTCGACTGACCAAGCATTTGCGTTCGCTGGGTTCAATGCGCGGCGTGATTGGTTTGGGAGCAACCCCGTCGAAAGAGGCGCTGGCCGTGCTCGACGCGTGCCCGAGTATGGAGGGCCTTGATCTCGCGACGGTCGTTTCGACAGAGAAGTCGTATCCGTGGGGCCACAGCAACGCGACGTATCACGTCGTCGCGGTGGACTACGGCATCAAGCGGAATATTCTCCGCTTGTTCGATGATCACGACGTGCGCGTCACCGTCGTGCCGTCGAAAACGTCGGCTGCTGAAATTCTCGCACATAAACCAGATGGCGTGTTCTTGTCGAACGGCCCGGGCGATCCAGCAGCGATTGAGTATGCGCCTGGCACAATTCAGCAACTGGCGGCGAGCAAGATGCCAATTTTTGGCATCTGCCTGGGCCATCAATTGGTTGGTTTGAGCTTTGGCGGCCATACCGTGAAAATGCCGTACGGTCATCGCGGCGGAAACCATCCCGTGAAGGACCTCGCAACGGGTAAGGTGCTCATTACAGCGCAGAATCATGGCTTTGCCGTGGCCGGCAGCGTTGACGGCGTAGAAGGCGCCCCAGAGCTCGAAGTGACACATTTGAATCTCAATGATGGATCGCTTGAAGGCCTGCGACATCGCACCCTCCCGATTTTCGCGGTGCAGTACCATCCGGAGGCCGCACCCGGTCCGCACGATGCCGTTCCGTTGTTTGATCAGTTCGTGACCGCCCTCAAGGCGCGTCGCAATGAAACGAGCCAACCGCTTGACTGATAAGCACTAAGGTCATAGGTTCGGTCGTTCCACCCCACGTGTCAGCGCCACTCCGGGGCCCGTGTAGTCCCTCCTTGAACAGCCCATGACGAAAGCCGATCTGGTTGAGAACGTCACCGCGCGCATAGCACGGACGGCCGGCCCGACGATCTCCAAGAAAGACTGCGCCCGTGTGGTTGATTCTTTTCTGGATGCGATCAAGGACGCGCTGAAAGAGCAGAAAAACATCGAAGTGCGCGGTTTTGGCACCTTCAAAATTCGTCAGCGCAAAACACGCATGGCGCGCAACCCGCGCACCGGTTCTCCGGTCGAGGTTTCGGCACGCCCAGTTCCCGTTTTCAAGCCGTCAAAGGAGCTCCGTGCGCTCGTCGCTGGCGTTGATGAGGCGGATCTTGAGGACGACCACGACGACATGGATTGAGCAATTCAGCAGGACACTCGGAACCTTCGCACTGGCTGGGCACTAAATTTGAGAGACATGTCAGCCTCCCCGGGTTCTGTTAACGTTCTCTTGTTTGCATCTTATGCCGATGCGTTTGGCAGTCGGCAGGTTTCGGCGCCAATCGGTGCGCCGTGCAGCGTTTTTGAATTGGTTGAAGCCCTGCGTACGCTGCCCGGTGGCGCAAGACTCCCGGAGCGACCACTCGTAGCAGTAAACAGGAGCTGGTCCACTGCCGATGCGCAGATTTCTGTGGGTGACGAAGTGGCCGTAATTCCTCCCGTGGCGGGCGGTTGACGTGACGACTCCTTACGTCGCGCTTGTTCACTCACCCATTGACGTCGCACGCCTTCAGCAGCGCGTGAGTAACGATGATGTTGGGGCGATCACGCTTTTTATCGGCACCGTGCGCAACCTGAACGACGGCCGTGCAGTGACCGGTATCGACTACGAAGCGTACGATGCCATGGCTCTTCGCGAACTCGAGGCAGTTGCGAGCGAAATCGTTGCAAAGATGCCTGATGTGCGACTGGCAATCGAGCACCGTTTGGGAACGTTAGTAGTGGGCGAAATCAGCGTTGCCATTGCGGCCGGACATGCACGTCGCGCGATTGCTCTCGATGCGTCGTGCGAAGCAATTGAAGCAATCAAACGGCGCGCGCCGATTTGGAAACGCGAGCACTACGCGGACGGGGATTGGTGTTGGGTTGATCCGACGAAATCGTCAGGAAACGTTCAACCAAAAATCACCGAAGAACTGGCAATTGTCACTGCTGCGCTGGCAGCAACGATGTCCACGTGATCGCGCCGCGAGCCGCTGCGCTGACCGATCAATTCGGTCGTAGCATCGAATATCTGCGCATATCGGTAACGGACCGCTGCAATTTCCGGTGCGTGTACTGCATGCCGGCCGAGGGGCTGACGTGGTTGCCCAAGAATGAAATTCTGAGTTACGAAGAGATTACTGATGTCGTGCGACAATTGGCGCCGCTGGGCTTGCGTCGCCTTCGGCTGACTGGTGGTGAGCCAACGTTGCGTCCGAATTTGTCACGACTCGTTTCAATGCTGCGCGCGGTCGATGGTGTGGAAGACATTGCCTTGTCCACCAACGGGGTTCGCCTCCCGCAAATGGCGCAGGCATTAGCCGATGCTGGACTCACTCGCGTAAACATCAGCGCGGACTCCTTGCGCGCCGATCGCGTTGCAAAAATTGCTCGTCGCGATTTGAATTTTGATCTGGTCCGCGCGGCGGCCGCCGCTCAGGAAGCAGGAATCGGCCCGATAAAAATCAATGTGGTCGTCATGCGCGGCATCAACGATGATGAAATCGCCGATTTCGCAGCGCTGACTCGCGAACACGCGTGGCACGTTCGGTTTATTGAACTCATGCCGGTGGGCGACATGCGCGAACTCACCTGGGATCATGTCGTGCCAAGTGAAGAGGTGTTGCAGCGAGTTGCAACCCTTGGTGCATTGAGTTCTGACAGTGGGCCGACACTCGGTAACGGACCAGCGGCGTATTACCGCTTGGCTGGAGCCGCCGGAACGGTTGGAGTTATCACGCCCATGACGCACACATATTGCGGGTCGTGCAATCGTGTTCGACTGACGGCGGATGGACGTTTGCGCACCTGTTTGTTTGGCGATCACGAAGTGCTGTTGCGAGAAGCGCTGCGAAGCAACGAGCCGCTCGAACCGCTGTTTCGAACTGCGTTGGCCCAAAAGCCCCTGGCGCACGAGTTGCTGCAAATGCGCGTTGGCGGATTGCGAGCGCTCAGCGAAGTTGGTGGCTAAATCCGTCGATTCAACCCTACCAAGACTTGCCCAAATGCGAATTGACATTTTCAAAAGATCAGTCTTGTTGGCAACGCTTGTGCTCATTGCGGCTTGTGATTTGAAGACCCGGTTTCCCACTCAATCGAAGCAGATGGCGGGCACGCTCACCGCGACGATTGGTGGTGCATCAATGGCTTCGCTCAACACTTTCACGATACGGAACAACGGGGAAGTTGACATTCGTGGTGCTGGTACGAACCAACGGGAATTGCATTTGCACCTTGCGGCAGGAACCGGAATCGGAGTTATAACGCTGGGCGGCGGATCCACCAACAGTTTTGCCGAATACCCATACGATGCAGCCCATTGGGTAACCGACCCCCTCGGCAACACCGGCACTATTACTGTGACGAGCAAATCGTCCAGTCATATCATTGGTACTTTCAGCTTCACGATGTACATCGCTGATTCAAACAGCCATGCCATTAGCCTGGTCGTAACGAACGGTGTCTTTGACGTTGATCTGTAGGTCATAGCAGAGCTCACGCTCCGAGGCGAAAAAAAATCTTCTCCAACGCTCCAGTTACTGCCGCCGCGAATACAGTTGGGCCGAACTGGTCAGGGTGAGAGATGCCGCCTGAAGTGGAAGGCGCAGCTCAAGCTGTTCCAGACACCGTGGCCGACTACGGCCAAGTAGGACTGAATACCGCGCTAAGCACCGTCAAAGCCACTTGGGCCACCGATCGTGGCGACGATATGGCCGGTCACATTTACGTCCGGGACTTTCATCGACACGTTCGGAATCGCAATTCAGGGTCGCCTCCCCCTGTCCCCGCATCTAACTTTCACTTGGCTTTTCACAACCGGCTGAGCGCAACAACCCACTTCACGCAACAACAAAACCGACACTCATGCTCAACAAGATCACCGTCGTTGGCGCAGGCAACGTAGGCGCAACGACCGCGCAACGCATTGCCGAAAAGATGCTGGCCCGCACCGTCGTCATGGTGGATGTGGCCGAGGGCATTCCTCAGGGCAAAGCGCTTGATCAATGGGAATCAGCGCCCGTGGAGGGCTTCGATACCCGAGTGATCGGAACGAATGGCTATGCTGAAACAGCGGGCTCCGACATCGTGGTGATCACCGCCGGCATTGCGCGCAAGCCGGGCATGTCGCGCGACGATTTGCTGAACACGAATGCCGGCATCGTGAAGTCGGTGTCTGCCGAAATCAAGGAATCATCACCCAACGCGATTGTCATTGTCGTTTCGAATCCACTCGACATCATGTGTTACGTCGCGCTCAAGACGACTGGCTTTCCGCGCGAGCGTGTGATCGGTATGGCGGGTGTGCTCGATACGGCGCGTTATCGATCGTTCATCGCTGAAGCGCTCGACGTTTCGGTGCGCGACATTCAGGCGATGGTATTGGGTGGACACGGGGACACAATGGTGCCGCTCATTTCGTACACGACGGTGAGTGGAATTCCGGTGACGCAGCTGATGCCGCGTCCGCAGCTCGACGCAATCGTGCAGCGCGCGCGTGACGGCGGCGCCGAAATCGTGAAGTACCTCAAGACTGGTTCAGCGTACTATGCGCCGTCGTCTGGTGCGGTCGAAATGGTCGAGGCCATTGTGCACGATCGCAAACGCATTCTCCCGTGCGCCGCGTGGTTGCAGGGGGAGTACGGCATGAAGGATCTCTTCCTGGGAGTTCCATGCAAACTCGGACGTAACGGACTTGAAAAGATTCTGGAAATCGAATTGACCGCCGACGAACGCACAGCGCTGGGCAAATCGGCAGACGCGGTCCGTGAACCCATGGCGTCATTGTCACTCTGATTTCTCACTCACACCAAAACACATGTCCGCATTGATGCGGTTCTGGCACAGCACGATTGGCAAGAAAGTCGTGATGGCCATAACGGGAATCATCGGCATCGGCTTTGTAATTGGTCACATGGCAGGAAATCTCCAGATGTTCAAGGGCAATGGAGAGGACGTCATGTACCATTACGCGATGCTGCTCAGAATCAGCATGCCACTGTTGTATTTCGTGCGTGCCGTGCTGCTGGTCTCGGTAATTCTCCACGCGATTGCTGCGTATCAACTCACGCAAATGGCCCACGCAGCGCGGCCAGTTGATTATGTGATGCGAAAACCGCAAGTCACTACACTGGCGGGCAAGACAATGCGTTGGGGCGGTGTTCTCCTTTTGGTGTTCATCGTTTTGCACATCATGCAGATCACGTTGGGCGTGAGGTTTTTGCTGCCGGGATTTGTGCATCTCGATCCGTACAACAATCTGCGACTTGCGTTCGCGAATCCGTTGTGGGTTGCGTTCTATCTGCTTGCAATGGCGGCCCTCGCATTGCACTTGTATCACGGTGGATGGGCGGTGGTTCGCACGCTTGGCGTTGCGAGGCCAAGCCGAGAACCACTCAAACGAAAATTGTCATTGATGATCGCGATTGTAGTGGCCGTCGGCTTTGCAATCATTCCAATTGCAGCCGCGCTCGGCGCATTCCAGGAAATGCCAGCAGCGGTTTTGACCGCTGGAGAGGCGCACTGATATGATCGAACTCCATTCAAAAATCCCCGACGGTCCCATTGAGAAGAAGTGGGATCAGCATCGGTTCAACATGAAATTGGTTAACCCGGCCAACAAACGTCGCCACAGCGTGATCGTTGTTGGTGCGGGACTTGCTGGTGCATCGGCTTCGGCAACGATGTCGGAACTGGGTTACAAGGTTTCCAATTTCGTGTTTCATGATTCACCGCGGCGTGCCCACTCGATTGCCGCGCAGGGTGGTATAAACGCCGCGAAGAATTATCAGAACGACGGTGACAGCGTACGTCGACTGTTCTATGACACGATCAAGGGGGGCGATTTTCGTTCGCGTGAGGGTAATGTGTATCGCCTCGCTCAGTTATCGGTCAACATCATCGATCAGTGCGTCGCACAAGGGGTTCCGTTTGCGCGTGAGTATGGCGGATTAATTGCGAACCGTTCGTTTGGTGGCGCACAGGTATCGCGCACTTTCTACGCACGCGGACAAACAGGGCAGCAGTTGCTGCTTGGCGCGTATCAGGCACTTGAGCGCCAGATCGCGCTCGGTGGCGTGGACATGAACACGCACGAGGAGATGCTCGACCTTGTGATCGTGAATGGACAAGCGCGCGGCATTGTGACGCGGAACGTGCTGACTGGAGCAATCGGCACGCATGTTGCCGATGCGGTGGTGCTGGCTACCGGTGGTTACGGCAACGTGTTTTACCTGAGCACCAATGCCAAACTCTGCAACGCCACGGCAATTTGGCGCGCTCACAAGCGCGGCGCGGCGTTCGCAAATCCGTGTTACACGCAGATTCACCCCACCTGCATTCCAGTTCATGGCGACAATCAGTCGAAGTTGACGCTGATGTCGGAATCCCTGCGTAATGATGGGCGAGTTTGGGTTCCGAAAAAGAAGGGTGACGATCGTGAACCAGGCGCGATTCCGGATAACGAGCGTGACTACTTTCTCGAGCGGAAATACCCAAGTTTCGGCAATCTGGCCCCGCGCGATATTGCATCACGCGCTGCGAAAGAAGCGTGCGATGCGGGTCAGGGAGTTGGGCCTGGCGGACTCGGCGTGTATCTCGATTTCGCGGACGCGATCAAACGTCTTGGTCAGAAAACAATTTCCGAGCGCTATGGAAACTTGTTTGACATGTATCAT
>JBDUAX010000658.1:0-1964 GCA_040004455.1 Gemmatimonadaceae bacterium | reverse complement strand
GCGGGCGCCACTCCTGGAACGCCTGACAGGAGCACTCCACGCCCGCCGTAAAGCTTTTCGAGGTACTTGGCGCCTTCCTGCACTGCCATACGGCCGGCCACTTCTGACATGGGCGTCAGCAACGGCAATTCGCGATTGGGAAGTTCAACAGTTTCGTATGCAATACAGGTTGCGCCGCTCGCCAAATGCGCGCGCATCAGCTTTTCATCAGCGGCAAAGTGCAAATAGGTGAAGAGCGTCAGGTCGGGGCGCAAATACTTCCACTCCGACTCAATCGGCTCCTTCACTTTCAACAGCAACTCGGCATTGTTCCACGCCGTTGCTGCATCGGGCACAATTTTCGCGCCAACAGCCGTGTAATCGGAGTCTTCAAATCCACTGCCGATGCCGGCGCCAATTTCGATGAAGACCTCGTGCCCTGCCGCCGCTAACGCCTCTGCACCGGCCGGTACAAGCGCGACGCGATTTTCGTTGGTTTTTATTTCCTTCGGTACGCCGATACGCATGGTTATCTGGATTGTTGGTAATAGCAGGTAATAGCTGGATTTAGCCTGACAATCGCCGCCGACCTACTGAACTGCTTGCGGTCCGAGACTGACTAGTGTCTGACGTTCCGGAGCGAAAAATGTGCGCGCCACATCTGCGACCGCTTCAACATCAATCGCGTCGACTAACGCAATAAGCTCTTCGAGCGTCCGCACCGGTTCGCCATACAACGCGGACGAGGCCGCGCGATACATACGCGCACTCACGCTCTCCAGCGAAAGCACCAGCTGACCCCGAAGTTGCCGCTTGCCCGCACTAATCTCGGCTTCGGGCAAGCCGTTCGCTACAACCTGCGCCAGAACTTCGCGCACGGCATTGAGTGCTTCCTGTGCCGACTCAGGCGCACTGGCCAGATAAACACCATGCACCCCGGCATCCTTGAACGGCGACTGAAACGTGTGAACGCTGTACGCCAAACCCAACTCTTCGCGCACACGTTGAAAGAGTCGCGAGCTCATCCCTCCGCCCAGCAACATGCTTAGCAGTGAGAAAGCGTAACGGCGCGGATCTCCATGAGTGATCGACGGTGACGCGAGCACCACGTGTGTTTGCGCTATGTCGGTGCGCGCAACGTGACGCGAATGCGGCGCGACTGCGACGACTGGTTCTGTTGGTAATGGCGTTGAATCTCCCGCAACTTCGCTGTGCCAACCGGTTTTCATCATCACATCAAGCAACTTTTCGTGGCTCACATTTCCCGCCGCAGCAACAACAATGCGCCCGGGGTGATACGCACGCGCATGCAACGTCTGCAAGTGCGAAACCTTCAGGCTTTTGACGGTTTCCCGTGTGCCGAGAATTGGAAAACCGTGCGGATGGTCACCCCACAGTTCCTTGTTGAGCACATCGAAGATGATGTCATCAGGGGTGTCATCCACCATGCTGATTTCTTCGAGAATCACTTTGCGCTCGAGTTTCAGGTCGGTATCGCGTAACGCCGGACGAAACACAAGATCAGCGATGACATCGGCTGCCGTATCGAGATGTTCATCAAGCACGCGCGCCTGATATGCAGTGTGTTCGCGCTCGGTGTAGGCGTCCAGCGAACCACCCAATGTTTCAAGCGACAACGCAATTTCTGCTGCGCTGCGTGTGGCCGTTCCCTTGAACACCATGTGCTCGAGCAAATGCGATACGCCCATTTGCTCAATGCTTTCGTTCACCGTTGCCGCGCGAACCCAGGCCCCAAAAGCAACCGACCGCACTCCCGGAACTTCTTCCGAGAGTACGGTCAGGCCGTTTGGCAGGTCCGTGCGACTGACTGCCGCGTTAGCGGCGCGGACCACGTCCACCACCACCGCTGCGGCCACCGCGATCGCCGCGATCGCCACCACCGCTGCTGCCTTCGCTGCGCGGCGGACGCTCGGTTTCTTCCGGCATTCCTTCCGGACGCGGCAACAATGCTTTCATCGACAAAC
>JBDUAX010000265.1:0-6516 GCA_040004455.1 Gemmatimonadaceae bacterium | reverse complement strand
ATGGCGAGGCCACGCTTCGTCATCTGGAAGCGCTCGAGAAGGATCGCGTCGTCGTCAACGTCTAGGGCTCACACTTACGCGTTGCGCGAGCGCGCTGCTCGCTACAAAACAAAAGTCTCGGACCGCCCGTCAACATGACGAATTTGCGCACCCAATAGTCGCGAACCGAGCGAGCTGATGCCTCGTAGCAACGATTTGCCAGGATTCTTTTTGCCCTGCACGGCAGGCTTGGCCTCTCCGCGCAACCAGCTCTGCAACTCGGCTAAATCCGACATCTCCATTGTCTGTACGTCGGCCTGAACGGCCACGTAACTCCCACGACCCTTTGGTGGTGTGGGCAGTACGGGTGTGTATTCGAGTTCAGACGCACGCTGTGCGTCTTGCAACTTCTTGTACGTACCGAGATCTGCCACCGCCGTACCGACCAGCCGAGCGACGCTGTACGTCTTTTCGAGTTGGTCGAAGCGCACAATGATCTGCCACTCTGCCGACTCCACCAATTCGTTAAACATTCGGTCACTGCGCCAGAGTTCGGCCTTCAGTCGCATGCGCACCGGAAATCCGCCGCGCATCAATTCATCGAAGGCCTTGTCCGCGAGCACATACTTTATCGAAACCTGCGCGCCTGTAGACGCTGTTGGTGTCGAGACACTGATGCTCGGACGCGGCTGCGCAGACAGCGTGCGTGTGAACGCGCTCTGACTAAAAAAACACAACACCAGCACCACCCATCTCAATAAATTCAGAAACGTCGTCCCAGGCGAACGAACACGTTCGGCTTGAGCTCCGTATCCGAAACAGCTTGTGCGATGTACACGCCGAAGCTGCCGAAATCCAATCCACCACCAACATCCGAGCGAAACGTACGCAACGCCGGAATTGACGCCTTCGGAAAGTGCAGTCCGTCGCCACTATCTCCAATGAGCCAGCCGCGACCGCTGTTCATGAACACCACCCAGGTTCCGTCGGCGCGCAATCGATGATCGAAAATGCGATGCCGATCTTCTGCTTCCTCGCTTCCAAACAACGAAACGTGAAAATCGATTTTCCATTCCGCTTGTAACAGCACTATGCGATCGCACTGCGCCGGTCGACCCAGCAAGTTGTATGTTTCGTCCGAACCCGACGAGCACGTGCCAACATCTGTTGCTCCGACCTTGCTGCGGAAATCGTAACCAGGCAACGCATCAGCGCCGCTCACTGAAAAACGGCGTTGCAACGGCAGTGGGTCTCCCGCCATTACGCCCCCTGCAACCAAGCGCAAATTGAATTGCGTATTCGGAGCAAGTCGGTTGTAGCGTCGCAAATCAACCAGGGCTCGCGCATACTTGATCCTGCCCAGCGTTGTCGCGCGTGTATCTACCGTTGTTGGAGCAATGCTCGTGAGGATGCCCGATCCGCGTTCGTACTCACCGTCAAAATACCAACCACTGCGCGGTCGATCACCATTGTTTCTGGTATCCAGGTGGCCATTGAGCGTGACCATGTGAATTAATCCGTTATCCGACAAAGGATTCACGCGCCATTTGTCTTCCTTGTGAAACAGCGACAATGGATTGCGCGCGTCGCGTGAATCCCACCGCTCTTGTCCAACGGACACCGTGACGCGCATTCCGGCCGGTCCAAATCCGGACAACGAACCAACGCCGCCGTGACGCTGGTAATAGTCGCGAAAATCGCGCGTGAAAATTGCGCTCGCTAATCCGATTTCATCGTCCATGAGCGACCAATGCTCAACGGGCGCAACTTCCTGATAGAGGCGTGCCCCAACTGCGTAGCCAAACTCGCGTCCCTGGCGAATTTCCCCGCGCAAACGATACCCGATGTTTTCCGGCTCCCACGAGACTCTGTCGCCGGTTCGAAAAATTCCGAAAAGCTCGACGGTGCTTTGCGTATCACCGTGCCGCGTCCGCAAACGCGGTCCCAGCACCAGCGGCAGTCCTTCGACACGATTGTAGGTGTGCGCGGACGCCGCGAAGAAGTCTCCCCAGGCTCCTTGTACTTCGCTCTTGTGCCCCCATCTGCGCCACAACGCGAATTCATCGCGATCGGCCATGGGTGACATCCGATCCGCTTCTTCGGAATAGCGGAGCCTGGCGCGCCACACTCGCGTTTCGCCAACGACACTTCCTTTGTTGCGACCATCCAGTTCGCCACCGACGATGGTCACGTCGCCACCAATGCGCGACGAACTCTCCAGCACTACGTCCGAGTTGATTGCAACAAGACTCCCGGTAATCACACCCGCGATTTTCGCCGGGCCATCAAGTACCGCCACATCGCCGCGGACCGTATCGTTCGCAACGAGCGTGTAGGCGCCACGGATGCGCTTGATGTCTGCACCGTTCCATCGGTCGGTTACCGCGCGCGACACATCTTTGGGAAGCCCGCCGTAGCGCGCACTGCTGCTGTCGCGATCCGTGGTTTGTGCATCAACGCTCGGCCCCGCACTCATTGCACCCATCAGCAACGCCGCAGTGATTGCAACTCGCGTTATCAAACGTTTTCGCGTCATACCGTACTCGCTTGAATCAGGTTGCCCTTCTCGCTCACCCTCAAACACACATCGAACCCTTCACCCGGCGCCATGTTTCTTTCGACTCCTCAATCGCTGGACGTGGCCAACCCAAGCCGGCGCATTCGACGATACAAATTTGGTCTATCAGTTTGCAAACGACGAGCTGCCTCCGCGATATTGCCCCCCGTCGCTGACAGGGCTCTCGCAATCAGCTGCCGCTCATACGCATCAAGCGCGTCACTCAGGGGAACAATTTCGGGACTGTTCGCACCTTGTGGAATCGGAGTGCTGCTCGTCGATACCTCCGTCGCAACAGAATTACTCTGCGTGTCCCTGAAATTCGTGGCGCTGGCCGGAATAACGCCGAGTACTTCGCGGGCTGTGACCGTTTCCCCTGCGTGCAGAATGGCCAATCGCTCAACGATGTTTGCCAGTTCCCGAACATTCCCGGGCCAGGGATAGCTCGCGAGCGTTTCCAGTGCGTCTTCGTTCCATTTCACCGACGGACTTCCGGTTCGCAAACGATGCCGCGCGCCAAAGTGTCGAACGAGCGCTGGCAGGTCCCCGGGACGATCTCTGAGTGGCGGCAACGCAATTGGAATAACGTTCAGACGAAAAAAGAGGTCCTCGCGAAAACTGCCATCAGCGACCGCGCGCGTGAGATCTTTATTGGTTGCGGCCAGAATGCGGACATCAATGCGAATTGGTTTGCTGCCACCAACGCGCTCAATTTCGTGCGCTTCGATGGCGCGCAAAAGTTTGGCCTGCGCTTCCGCACCCAGGTCACCAACTTCATCCAGAAAAAGCGTGCCGGTATGCGCCAATTCGAATTTGCCAATGCGACGATCGGTGGCTCCCGTAAAGGCACCGCGCTCGTGTCCGAACATTTCGCTCTCAACCAAGTCGCGCGGAATCGCCGCGCAATTCACCCGAATAAATGGTCGGTCACGTCGTGGGCTGCCAAAGTGCAGCGCGGCGGCCACGAGTTCTTTTCCAGTTCCCGATTCACCCGTAACCAACACACGTGCATCCGATGGGCCAACGCGCGCAATGAGTTCACGCACTTGTCGGAGTACCGGTGAGTCGCCAATCATCTCCCCCGAAATGCCCAGATCTTCGCGCAGCGCCTGCGCCGCGCGCCGCGCTTGACGCAACTCAAACGCAGATGCGAGCGCGAGTAAAACTCCTTCGGGGGTGAGCGGTTTTTCCAGGAATGTGAACGCGCCCAGTTTTGTTGCGCGCACGGCATCCGTAAGCGCTGCGCGCCCGCTCATCATTACAACCGGCAAATCGGGACGCTGTTCGCGCAATTTCTGCAGCAATCCGAGGCCGTCCAACTCGCCGGGCATCATCAGATCAACCAGTGCAACGTCCGGCTCACTGGTCTGCGCTTGCAACAGGCCTGCAGCGCCATCAGCGGCGTCACGAACGTCAAAACCCTCGGCGCTCAGTAGCGCGCCAACCATGCGGCGGATGTTGGGTTCGTCGTCGACAATCAGCACACTTGGCATTGATGGCTACTCTTGTCCCTTAACCGCGACGCGCGTTGGGTGGCAAATTTGAAACCGGTTCGCGATCGGCCACAGCAAACTCGCGCGCTGGTTCCTGCGCGCGTTCGTTCAAGAGTTTGGTGGTAAAGCGCTGTCCTTCGCTGATGCGCTCGACTTCCACCGCGACGCTTTCTACGGCTTGTTCAATTGCTTCAAGTCGCGACACAACTTCGCGCGAGGCGGGTGCCGTTGTTCCGCGTCGATCAATCCATCGTGCAAACGCCTTTGCCAACGGAAACCCGACCACGCAAAATACGAGCGTCGTGCCCAACGCCTGCACAATGTCTACGGCTTGGGGCGGTATGTAGTTGTCGCGATATGCAGGCTGTGTTCCCGGAATTCCCCCTGGTGGCCCGGGTACCTGTGGTGCGACCGGCAACTTCGGAATCTGCACACGTGTTACTTGGGCATCAACGAGTTGCTTGTCCAACTTGCTAATTGCCTCATCCAACTTCTCGATCGCTTTTCCATCTCCCGACCGAACTGCGTCCGCTCGCGCCGATACCAATCCTTCGCGCACGCTCGCGAGGACGTCCATCTTTATGTTCTGGGCAAACTGTTTGCTGCCAGGCTGCGCATCCGCACCAGACTGCATAGCAACGGTTTCAATATTCGAATTCATGACGAACCTCCGGGAAATTCAGGCTTCTGTGCTGCAATCCGCTGGGCCGCCTCGGACGCATTTCGCTCGGTCAACAACTTCGTTGTGAATCGCTGACCCTCGGCAACACGCTCTACTTGCTCGGCGATCACATCAATCGCCTGTTCCATTCTATCCAAACGTTGATTCACCTGACTCGGTATTTCTTGCGTCGACGAGTGTTCAAGTTTTTTTGCGTACGCTCGCGCGAGCGGCGTAAGAATCACAGCCAGGCCAGCTGTTATGAACATCACGATCGGAACGATAAAAGGGCTCACGTCGTTCTTCCTTGAATTGATGTGTTTTCGGAAACACTAACGATGCCATTCAGGGGCAGACGAAATCGAATTTCAGTGCCTGAACCCATCGTGCTCTTCGCTTCTGCAACGCCGTTGTGCGCCGCGATTGTTTGACGAGCGATTGCGAGTCCCAATCCTGTTCCACCGGGTTTCGTGGTGACATACGGATCGAAAATGCGCTGTAACGCTTCCGCAGGAATTCCGGGGCCGTTGTCGCGAATGGAAACGCATACCGAAGGTGCGCCGCGCAATTCTTCGCGCGTCACGCGCACCCACAGTGCAGCACTGATCCCCGAAGCTTCTACGGCATTCACGAGCACATTCGTCACCGCACGTACCAGTGATTCGTGGTAACCGTTCACCAATGGCAATCCATCTTCGACGTGCAGTGTGACATTCATGCTTTCCGGAATAGCGGACTGCGTTGCACGGGTCACCAAATCACCAATGTCAACATCAGCCGCCGGTCCGTCGGGTAGCCGACCGAACTGCGCGAAACTTCGAGCCATTGTCTCGAGACGCGATGCTTCTTCGGCGAGCACTTCAACGGTGTCATGCAATTCCGGTGGCGCGTTCCGACGAAGTCGATCAACAGCAAACCGAATTGGCGTAAGTGGATTCTTGAGTTCGTGCGCAAAGCGTCGCGCCGACTCGCGAAATGCATCCGCTCGTTCGGCTTCGAGTGCGCGCTGTCGTCCCAACTCAAGTTCAGCAGCCATCGTTCTCATTCCTGTGCGTAACACTTCGAATTCCGGTGCACCGCGCCGATCGTTGGACGCGGGCAAGCGCCTGCCTGATCGCAGCAGGCCAGTCCACCCAACCAACTCATCAAGTGGCCGGCTCAGCTGCCTGCTTAGATGACCTGCAACACGCGATCCGCCAACGGCCACGAGTACCAGGACCAAAAGTGCTCCGACTGTGACAAGCCGAACGGTGCGCGGCGCGAGAAAGCCAAATCGTTTTGCCTGTTCAACCGATTGACGGAGTTCTGCTTCGTGCGCATCAACCGCGCTGCGTTGTGCCGGGTCGAGTTGTGCGCTTCGCGTCATCGCAATTGCTCGTTCGCCACTTCGTGCAACGCGCTCCCAGGCAGATTCCGCTGTAACGAGCGGGAGCGTCTGACTGGCAGTAACTCCCCAGATAATGGTGAGCGCAACGGAAGGTATGACGGCAAAGAGCAACAGCACCGCGAATAAACGGGAACGGAACGGCTGCTGCGCTCGGTCCTTACGCCCACCCGACAAGGGCAGTTTCGTGATCGGTTCTGAGCTCGGCAGCACATCCGTTGGCTTCCGTATGTCCTTCATATTGGATAATTTACGTGATTGCACTTGGCAGGCATGCCCCCATGGCGCCGCCAAGGTGCATCAGGCACTGGTGCATCTTGCCCGGCGCAGCTGCACAGGTGCATATCGCACCATCACCGGAGTGGAATGACATCGTCGTGGTCCCTGGCTCCCCTCGTTGAGCAACGCGCGCGGGAGCATCCCGAGCGCACGCTCGCAGCGG
>JBDUAX010000657.1:0-1965 GCA_040004455.1 Gemmatimonadaceae bacterium | reverse complement strand
GTTGCCGACACCATCGTTCTGAAAACAGGGGACAGAGATTCCCTGGTGTTCGCCCGAAGCTTTGCAAAGGACACCGCCGGCATCGGAGCTCAAATCCGCATTCTCGAGAAGGAAACGCCCGCTGGCGATCGCGTGAGCTCCGGAGTCCGAACGTTGCAGAAAAGTGTAAATGCGGAGAAGTCGGCGACCGCTGTTGGTCCGATGATGATTGTGGATGGAGTAGTTCAGGAAACAGGGAGGAAGTCGGCGACCGCCGCCGATCCAATTATTATCGTGGATGGAGTGATTCAGGAATCAGGAAATCCAAACAAGGATGTTCGCAGCAACGGCACACTTGGCGTTAAGGGCGTGTCGGCGGCCGGCGAGCCGCTCTTGATCATCGACGGAGTCGAAGTTGACAGTCGGAAGTTCAACAGGCTCAATCGAGAGACGATTTCGGCGGTTGAAGTAATAAAGGGCGAGGCAGCGCGCCGAATTTATGGTGACCGAGCGGTCAATGGTGTCATCCTCATCACGACGAAAAAATAACGCTTGCGAAAAAATAGATGTTCGGCACAAGACGGTGCCCACCGAAATTCCGCAAGCTTCACTCGAACGAATTCGAATCGCTGCAGTTGGTTGCAGCCGAAGCCGCATCTCCGATGAACACCGTCTTATTTGCATCACACTACCGCTGCTTGTGCTACTAGTACAGCCAAATTTCGAGTTACCGCCCCGTGCTAATTGTTCGAACTCCTTTCACCCGATTTTAGTGCGGCCGCGCCGCTAGTGCTCGGGTTGCTTTTTCCGCTTGATGCGCTCGACGACGCCGATGAAGTCGACGCTCCCGACAATGCCGAGTCAGTTTTGTCAGTGCCCGGTGTCGATTTAGCGGAAGTCTTGAATCCGTCCGCCTGTTTGTCGCTATCAGTATCGGAATTGTTTTTGGTCGTATTCCACGAATCAGATTTTCCGGAATTTCCCTTGGTCACGCGGATCTGATTGTTCACATCCGTCACTCCCGAAACACGTTCGGCAATATCTTCGGCGTGACGTTTCGCTTCGCGCGAATCAACAGTACCGCTCAGTGTGACGTCGCCGTTCGAAACCTTTACCTCAATTTCGGACGCATCAATGTGCGCATCGTGCGTGAGTGCTTCGTTGACATCCTCTGTTACGCGATTGTCGTCGCGCTTGTACCCTTTGGGTCCACGACCTGCGTGCTGACCACGTTGCATGCTCGAGTCCATTCCGGCGCTGCCCATCCACTGATTGCCGGCTGAACGACTTGTTTGGCTTGTTGACCGGTCGCGATTTCCATTGTTCATTGCGCTTCCCGGCCAGCTGCCATCGTCGAAATTGCCGTTACTGCGCATGTCGGACGGATTGTTACGCCCACTGCCGAATTGATTGCTGCTGCTGGATCCGGGACTGTTCCCGCGTCGACGTACGTCGCGATCATCTGTACCTTCTCCCTGGTCGCGCTGATTCGAATACGTGCCCCGATCATAGTCGTCATTCCGGCCGAAGCTGTCGGATCCACCCATTGAGCTGCTCGAACGGCTGTCCGAGTAATCGGAGCCGTCGTTTGGGGAGCGGCCACGGCTACGATTAAATCCGCCGTCGTAGCCACGCGACTTCGCGCCGGAGTTGCGCTCGTCGCGATCACTCCAATCATTGCGGTCGCTCATGCTACGGTCGCTCATGCTACGGTCGTTCATGCTGCGGTCGCTCATGTTGCCGTCGCTCATGTTGCCGTCGCCAATACCCCGATTGCTCATGCCGCGATCGCCCAAATTGCGATATCGGCCGGCCGACGTGGACTCCTCGTCGCCATACGAACTCGAACGACTGCTCCCGGCCTCGTTGCCGCGACTGCGTCCTGAATAATTCCGATCGCCATCGTTGTCATCACGCATGCGATCGTTCGGCTGGTTCCAGCGATTGTGGTCAGACATGATTTACAACTCCATCAAAAGTTACAGA
>JBDUAX010000656.1:0-1986 GCA_040004455.1 Gemmatimonadaceae bacterium | reverse complement strand
TCGGCCGTGCGCTTAATCCCCTCATCTAAATCCACCTTCGCCTTGAAACCAAGAATCTCCTCCGACTTGGTCACGCTTGGAATGCGCAGTTCGATGTCTGCGCTCAATGCGGGCTTGTGTGAAATCTTCGACGTCGAACCCAACACACGACACACTGTCTGCGCCAGACCGAGCGTCGTCATGACCGCGCGCGCGTTGCCCAGATTGAAAGCGTTACCAATCGCGGCCGGATTCTCAATGCAGCGAATAAGACAATCGACAAAGTCGTCAACGAAGCACCACGCGCGAATTTGCGCGCCATCACCGTTGATAAAAATCTCTTCGTTCTTGAGCGCACGCTTAATGAAAATTTGAATTGCACCTTCACCCGTTTGACCGGGGCCGTACACGTTGAACGGGCGCACTGTAACGACTGGCAGATTGTGCTGTTTGAAGTACGCATGCGCCAAATGTTCGCCGGCCAGTTTGCTGACGGCGTATACCCAACGCGCCTCACCGGCAGAACCCGAAACCGTGTTGTCGTTTTCTGAGGACTTGAAGGCCATCGAACCAAAAATCTCAGAAGTCGAGAAATCAATGAAGCGATCGGTGACGCCGTTTTTGTGCGCGGCTTCCAGGGCATTGGCGGTGCCGATCATGTTGACGGTCATGGTGCGCACGGGGTCTTTGATGACGGTATCAATACCGGCGATTCCCGCCGCGTGCACGACAATGTCCGCACCAGCCATCGACGAAGTCAGGAAGGCCGGATCGAGCACATCCCCTTTGACAATTTTCAGATTGGCATGACCTGACAGGCCGCTCGCCGTAAGCGTATCGCGATGAAAATTGTCGTAAACGACAATTTTGTTGTCGGCCAAATAGTGGCGGATAAGAGTGTTGGCGATAAAGCCCGCGCCGCCAGTAATGAAAATCGTCTTGTTCTTGGTCATGAATGCTGGTTTGAATGAGAGATGCAGCTTAATGCGCTTCGCCGGCCGCCGCGGGGGCGCCTTTGGGACGCCTGAGTAACAAAATGGCCGGCGACACGACGGCAAACACAATTAGGACGAACAACCATGAGTCATTGAAACTAAGCATCGCCGCCTGCCTCTGGACCTGCCCACTCATCACCGCCAACGCCGCCTTTTGAGCGTGCAAGGCGTCCATGCCCTTGACGATGAACCCGTGAGTGAGCGCGGCCAGGCGCCCCTCGCTGAGCAGATTCCCGTGCGTGACCGAAGCCACGAGGTCAACGCGATGGAAGGCCGTCTGGTGGTTCACGTAGTTGGCCAGAATTGCTATGCCGAACGCGCCACCAAGCTGCCTTGAAAGATTGATCAAACCGGCAGCCTGTTGCGCTTCGTGCGGCTTGATGCTCGCGTAGGCCACGTTGTTGATTGGCACAAACAACAATCCCAGTCCAAACCCGCGCACCAGCAACGCCGTTCGCACATCGGGAACGCCAGCCGCGGTCGACAAATGCCCCATGATCCACATGGAAATCGCAAACAGAATGACGCCGCACGCGATGAGCACTCGCGGATCGGCCTTGGGGTTGGCGCCGTTCAACAGCATGCCGCAAATGAGCGCACTGAACGCTGTGGCGAGTCCACCAGGCATCATCACCAATCCAGTTTCGGTGGGCGTGAAACCAAGAATGCCTTGCGCAAACAACGGAAACAGGAAGACACCGCCAAACAAACCAAAACCAAGCGCGATAAACAAAAACAGCGACGCGGCCAATGTGCGATTCTTGAGCACGTGAAAGTTCACAACGGGATTCTTGTTGCGGTCGTTGAGCTCCCACCAAACCATCGTTACCAGTGAAACGGTCGAAAGAATTGCGAGTCGGAAAATGAGTTTGTCATCGAACCAATCCCTCTTGTTTCCCTCTTCGAGTACGTACTGCAAGCTGCCGACACCAGCCGTCAAGAGCGCAATTCCCCACCAGTCCACTGCGCCTTTCTTCGCTTGTTGGTCGGGGGGATCGAGCAAGAACGTGGT
>JBDUAX010000264.1:0-6599 GCA_040004455.1 Gemmatimonadaceae bacterium | reverse complement strand
ATTGTGATGGGACTGTTTCCACTGCAAGAGGACATCGCAGACTTCGTGCGCGCCGGCGCATCGGGGTTCGTGATGAAGGATGCGCCGCTTGACGATTTCCTCGAGACCATCCGTCGAGTGGCCGATGGAAAGGACGTGCTGCCAACACAACTTACTCAGTCGTTGTTTACTCAGATTGTTGAACAAGCGATCGCGGGCGGCAAGAGTCCGGTGTTGGAGGCGGTCAAGCTGACCCAGAGAGAACGACAGGTCGTCGACTTGATTGGCGACGGTTTGAGCAATAAGGAAATTGCCGCGCAGCTGCACCTCGCCGTGCACACGGTGAAGAGTCACGTGCACAACGTGTTGGAAAAGCTTGCCCTGCACACCCGGCTGGAAGTGGCCGCATTCACGCGCGGAGGCGGTGGGCGCGCTGCGTCATCCAAGTCGCCATGATCGTGGTTGAATAGGTCAAAAAATGCAACCGCAACTTGAATGAGGATGGGCCAAAGCGCTTCCCCCTAACCCTCATGTGCATCGGTCTTTATCTCACGAACAACTGGCATTCATGACTGAATATGATGCATAAAACACTCGGAAGATCACCTAAACAGTGCAAGGCGAACGCGCCGGCACGAACGGCATGTCGCGCTCCAATTTGCGAAGCGAGGGTCGCGACATTTGAACGGTACTTTTTATCACTGAATGCTCTTGGAAATGTGCCTGATTTCGCTCTTCCGAGCGATATGAGCGCAACGGGAGTTGTCGTACGATCCACATCGAGGGTGGCTCCTCAATCGTTGCCGAGCGCAGCATTTGAGCTGGGCCAATGCAACGCGCCCCGACTCAACCCCGGAGATTTCTATGTTCCATTTTGATAAGCGGGTTGGCAATCGTCCGCTTGCCCTTCGCACCATCAATGAGTGGTTGACTGAACTCCGCCAAAATCCCAAGAGCGAGCTCGGTGCCGCTGCAGGTGGGGAAATCCCCGACGAAGAACAAGGGAAACGACGACTGCCAGCGCGTCGAAGTCCGGCAATCCTTCCTGAGTGGGGATGGTGCGATCCCGGAACCGATATCGCGACAAACCTCGGGTGACTTCGCCTCACCAGTGCAGTTACCGCCGTTGCAATCGCGTTCGCGTTATCGAGTATATCCACACGTTGCACAAAAAATAGCGAATGACGCTGCGCATGCTGGCCGCACTGTCGCTGATCGCCGCTTCCACAGCGACCGGGCAGCCGGGCCAAGATACCACCAATAGCGTGCGTCTTGGACGTTTGTATGAGCAACTTGCGCGCTCGAGTCCACGTGTTGACGCCGCCGCGGCATTGGCACGCGCCGCGCAAGCGCGCGTCTCGAGTGCGTCGACTTTGCCCGACCCGCAGCTGCAGCTCGGGTTCATGAACCGCTCCCTTCCATCACTCGCCCCGATGGGAGTGCTTGGCATGACGCAGCTCCAGCTTATGCAAATGATTCCCACCGCCGGCAAACTGTCGCTTGCCGGACGCGTGGCCAGTGCACAAGCCTCCGCAGCGCGTGCGCGCGTCGACGACGTACGTTGGGAGCAACGCGCGCGTGTGGCTATGGCGTTCTACGAATATTATGAAGCCGACCGCGCGGTTGGCATCGCGCTGAATACGAAGCGCTTGTTGCAGGATGTCGCCACCACTGCGCGAACGATGTATACCGTTGGTGACGGTCGGCAGGCCGATGTACTGCGCGCGCAGGTCGAAATTGCTCGAATGACTGCTGACGTGGTGCGTATGGGAACAATGCGCGTTACCATGTCGGCGCGTCTGGTAGCAGCGTTGAACACACCGCTTTCGGCAACAATCAGTGCGCGGCCGGAACTTCCGGCCTTGCCCGACATATTGCCGCCGCTCGACTCGCTGGTGCTCATGGCGGAATCCTACCGGCCCATGATTGCGGCGGGCAAAGAAGATCTCCGCGCTGCGGAAGCAAGTGCACGGCTTGCAGCGAAAGAAATCTGGCCCGACCTGCAAGTTGGCGTGCAATACGCACAGCAACGCGGACTGATGGGCACCGACCACATGGGCAGCCTCATGATTGGAGCTACCTTGCCCATATTCGCTCGGCGCCGGCAGTTGCAAATGCGCGAAGAAGGCCTCGCGATGCAGGCAATGGCGCAGTCGGATCTCGCCGCGATGCGCGCCGACACCCGCGGCCGCGTGCTCGAGCTGTATGCCGACTTCACGCGCGCACGCGACCTTCGCGTGTTGTATCGCACGACCGTGCTGCCGCAGGCGCAAGCATCGGTCACGTCATCGCTCGCCGCGTATCGCGTGGGCGACGTGAATTTCATGACGCTGCTGGACAATCAGATGACCGTCAATCGTTATCGGCAGGAGTTGTTCACCCTTGAAGCCGAACAGGGAAAAGCCGTGGCCGAGCTGGAAATGCTGATTGGCCGTGCACTCTTTGACGCAAACACCGTGGCTTCTGGCGCGAGTGGAGATCGACACTGAACAACATAGACGCTCCGCCAAACCGTGACGGCGTTCACGGTGTTCCTCCAACCAAACTGATTGATGCGGCGCCGTCGCCGTCTGAGGCGAATCCCTTCAACGACTCCGGAACGTCCAGTGGTCGGTGGCGCCGGCGCGTTGTGTTCGGCGTATCGGTCACCGTCCTCATCGCCGCAATAGCGGTAGCGGTAGCTGTAACGCGGCGCACCACCGTTCCAAGCGCGAAGCAGAACAAGGACCAGCCAGTTGCACAGCCCGTCACACTCACGGCTGAAAACGCAGGCCGCATTGGCGTCACGTTCGCGACCGCCTCACTTCAAGTGCTGGGTGGAACCGTGCGTACTATTGCGCAGGTCACCTTTGATGAAACACGCGTCAAGATCATTGCGCCGAAGATCGACGGGTGGATTGACCAACTCATGGTGAATCAGACCGGCCAGGTCGTAAGTGTTGGTGACCCACTGTTGGCGATCTATTCGCCGATGCTGGTGTCGGCGCAGCAGGAATTATTGCTGGCCGTTGGTCTGCTGCGCGACGTTGCAAACGGTGATGAAGACGCGCGCCGAAGCGCCATGGAACTGCGTGATGCGGCGCGTCGGCGTCTTTCCTATTGGGATGTTGGCGCCACACAAGTTGCTGAATTGGAAAGCACAGGTGTCGTGCAGAAAACCGTGATGTTGCGTTCACCCGTTGGCGGTGTGGTTGTCGAGAAAAATGTGCTTGGTGGACAAAAGACCATGGCCGGCGAAGCGCTGTTCAAAATAGCCGACCTGAGCACTGTGTGGCTGGAAGGAGAGGTCTTCGAACGCGACCTCGCCAGTGTTCGCACCGGCGCGGCGGTGACAGTCGATCTCGAAGCGTTCCCGGGCGAACGCACTACCGGTCGCATCAGCTACATCTACCCCACGCTCGATGCGGAAACGCGCACGGCGCGTGTGCGGGTTGTGATTGCCAATCCCTCCATGCGACTGAAACCCGGTATGTATGCCACCCTGTACATCAGCAAAGCCTCGACCGCATCGGCCGTCACGGTTCCACGCGGCGCGGTGCTGGCCACCGGTGGACGTTCGCTGGTGTTCGTGCGGAGCGCGACCGGCAGCCTTGAGCCACGTGCAGTAACGCTCGGCGCATCAACGGAAACACTGACGCAAATCATTGCGGGACTTGCCGTGGGAGAAGTGGTCGTTGCCTCAGCTACGTTCCTGGTTGACGCCGAGTCGAATCTCGGTTCGGCAGTGGCGGGACTCGCCATGCCCGGCATGGATATGAGTACGCCGGCAAAGCCTAAGACGCCAGTTGTGACGCCTCCGCGGCGTTAAATAGCCATGCTCAAGCAAGTCATTGCCTGGTCCGCGGCGAACAAGCTGATCGTCCTTTTGTTTACGATAGCCGTGGTATTTGGTGGTGTGTATGCCGTACAACGCACACCCCTGGAAGCGCTGCCCGATCTGAGCGATGTGCAGGTGATCATTCAAGCGGACTACAGCGAGCAGGCGCCCCGCATCGTTGAAGATCAGGTCACCTATCCGATCGCGGCCGAGATGCTCAAGGTGCCAGGCGCACGCACCGTGCGCGGCTATTCGTTTTTCGGCGTGTCGTTCGTCTACATCATTTTCGACGACAACACAAACTTGTATTGGGCGCGCAGTCGCGTGCTCGAATACATGAACGGAATCAAGGGCAAGTTGCCGCCTTCGGTCACGCCGACCTTGGGCCCCGATGCAACAGGGCTTGGCTGGATTTATCAGTACGCGCTGGAGGATACCACTGGCAAGCTTACGCTTGCAGATCTCCGTTCGTTACAGGACTGGTCTTTGCGGTATGCACTGACTGCTGTTCCGGGCGTTTCCGAAGTCGCGACCATTGGCGGTTATGAAAAGCAGTATCAGGTCGATCTCGACCCAGCCAAATTGCTCGCGTTCGGTATTCCGGTCACGCGTGTGATGAGCGCCTTACAAAATGCCAACGCCGACATCGGCGCTATGGTGATGGAACTCTCCGAACGCGAATACATGGTACGCGGACTCGGCTATCTCAAATCGATTACCGATATCGAGAACGTGGTGGTCGGTGCCAGCGCAACAGGAGTACCGATACGTGTGGCAGAATTGGGTCGAGTGGCAATTGGTCCGGCGGTGCGACGCGGCGTTGCAGAGCTTGATGGTCGCGGTGATGCCGTAGGCGGAATAGTTGTAATGCGTTTCGGCGAAAATGCGTTGGCAACGATTCGTCGTGTGAAAGCGAAACTCGAGATCGTGAAGAAAGGGTTACCTCCCGGCGTGGTCGTAACGCCAGTGTACGACCGCAGCAATCTCATTGACCAGGCCATAGCAAATCTGCGCGGCAAGTTGCTGGAAGAGAGCATCATTGTCGCGATTGTCTGTGTGATGTTTCTGTTGCACGTGCAATCGGCGTTGGTCGCCATCATAACGCTGCCAATCGGCATCCTGATGGCGTTCATTGCCATGCGCTTTATTGGCGTAGGCGCCGACATGATGTCGCTGGGCGGAATTGCGATTGCAATTGGCGCAATGATTGACGGCGCCATTGTCATGATTGAGAACATGCACAAGCATCTGGAGCGGGCAATCGACGCGAAAGATCGTGCTGCCGGAATTTCGAACACGAGCAAGTCATTGCACACGTCATCGCTCACCACAGCCGAACGGTGGCGAGTCGTGGTCGAATCGGCGCAGGAAGTTGGGCCGGCACTGTTTTTCTCGTTGCTCATCATCACCGTGTCATTCCTCCCGGTGTTTGCACTCGAGGGACAGGAAGGGCGTCTGTTCAAACCGCTTGCGTTTACGAAGACCTTTTCCATGGCGGCCGCCAGCATCCTGTCTCTGACGCTGGTGCCGGTGGCCATGGCTGTCTTCATTCGTGGCCGGATCTATCGCGAGCGTGCGAATCCGGTGAATCGCGTGCTGATTCGATTGTATCGCCCGTTCATCACGGTGGTGCTGCGTAACCGCTGGCCAGTGATTGCATTGGCTGCGACCGTGGTGGTGCTCACATGGATTCCATGGAGCCGTCTAGGCAGCGAGTTCATGCCACCGCTTGAGGAAGGCACGATACTGTTCATGCCGACAACGCTACCCGGAGTCAGCGTTGCGCGTGCGCGGGAAATTCTCCGTGCGCAGGATATAGTGCTCAAGAGTTTTCCTGAAGTCGATCACGTGTGGGGCAAAGCGGGTCGTGCAACAACGGCCACCGATCCCGCCGGGCTCGACATGTTCGAAACGACCATCACGCTCAAGCCGCGCGATCAATGGCGTGCGGGAATGACGTACGACGCGCTTGTTGCCGCGATGGATTCTGCCGTCAAGCTGCCAGGAACAACCAATGCCTGGACCATGCCAATTAAAGCACGCATTGACATGCTCGCGACCGGTATTCGAACGCCTGTGGGCGTCAAGGTGTTCGGGCCCGACCTGAAGGTGTTGGAAGGTATTGCCCGCGATGTTGAACGCGTCGTGCAACAGGTTCCGGGCACGCGAAGTGCGTTTGCAGAACGAGCAGCATCGGGCTACTACGTTGACATCGATATTGATCGCGTGGCCGCGGCGCGGTACGGTCTGAATATCGGTGACGTGCAGGCGGTCATCGCCACCGCCATTGGCGGCATGACCATCACGCAAACTGTAGAAGGTCGCGAGCGCTACGGGGTTCGCATTCGGTATCCACAGGAATTGCGCGACAGTCCGGAGCAATTGGCTGCCGTGCTCATTCCCGTGAGCACGAATGCAGCGGGCGCAACCGGCGGTGCGATGGGCGCTGGCATGGCCGCAAGCGCGTCACGCACAGGCCGTGTGGCGCAGATACCACTCGGCCAGGTGGCAACCATTCGGCAAGTTGACGGGCCCATGGTGGTGCGCACAGAAGGCGCGCAGCCAACGGCGTGGGTGTACGTCGATGTCATTGGTCGAGACATTGGCAGTTACGTGGCAGAGGCGCAGCAAACCGTCGACCGCGAAGTGAAGCTTCCGCCCGGCTACACGTTGAGTTGGAGTGGACAATACGAGTACATGCAGCGCGCGAAAGAGAGAATGCGTCTCGTTATTCCGGCAACGCTGGCAATCATTTTTCTGTTGCTCTACTTCAATTTCAAGAGTGTTGGTGAAACGCTGATTG
>JBDUAX010000263.1:0-6606 GCA_040004455.1 Gemmatimonadaceae bacterium | reverse complement strand
TGTGCATCGATTCACGCGGAAGATGCTGACGAATGCGGACAAGATCAAACTCGATCCGCGCGTGCAGATCGTGATGCACATGGACGGATGGGGCCCGCAAAGTTTGAAGCGCGATTCGTACGCCGCGTACGTGTACGCAGAGCCCGTGCAATACGCGGGGTTCAAACTTTTCTACAAGAATGATTTGCGTAAAGGTGGCTCGCTTATGACCCCAACGCAGCTTCTGGGCCTGAATCCGAAACCGCTCTACATCCAGTATCAGTAGGCACCCTTGGCGCGGAGTTGAAGCGAACTAGCTCCGCGCACCGCTCAATTTGCTCTTGCCTTCCAGGGCGTTGCGCCCATGCGCAATCCAACGAACACGCGACGACCAACGCCAGGTTCGAAAAAGCGTCCGCGCGTTGCATTCGCAACAATCGAGCTGCTGTAGACGCGGTCAAACACATTGTCGATGCCAACCGTGGGCTCCAGCATCAGTCGCCCGGCGACTGGCGCACGACCAATTCGCGCACCAAAAGTCGTCCACGCCGCGGCAAAAGTTGTCTGTGCATCGTCCGCGCTCACGCGTGATGCCGCGTTCGCGTCCGTCGTCAGATACCATCCGTGCGAACGGAAAGTCACGTAGGCTTGCCCCTGGTGCACCGGCACGCCGGGAATGACGTGCCCCGCGTAACTCGCCGTGCCGACGACATAATTCACAAACCGAAAACGCGACAACGTATACGCGGCGCCCGCTTCGCCCCACCCAGCCACAAAGCTCAAGTTCGTTTCCAATCCTTCTCGGCGTGTTTTTCCCGCGTTGCGAAATGCGCGACGGCCGACCGCGCCGGGCACGTCGAAGCCAACCAGTTCATCACTCGCACTTGCAAGGAATGTTGCGACGTCGAATCGGGTGTGTGCACCGAAAATTCCCTGGGCGCCAACTTCAACAGTTTTTGTGCGCTGTGGATTGAGCTCCTGATTCAGTCCCAGTTTGCCGTCCGCCTGATTCGTGAGTTCCGTAATGGTTGGTGTTTCGAAAGCACTCGCAACATTTGTGTACAGTGAGAACAACGGCTTCACGCGCCACACCAATCCGGCCATCGGGCTGAACGCATCGAGGCTGCGTTCGCCGGAGTCATCACCGTTGGTTCCGGAAATGAAGTGGTCGGTAAGGCGGAAGTTCACCCGGTCGTAGCGCAGCGAAATACTGCCCAACAACTTCCGCGGAATTTCCATTTCGTAGCGCGCAAATGCGCCGTCGCCGGAAACTTCCTCCTTTTGATTCAACCGAACTGCACCGCGCTCTTCATGCATGAAGGGGCACTTTGTCGTAACCGCAGCACCGGGCAACACATCGGCGCAATTTTCAAAATTGTACCGATTGTCGCTTTGATTCTGCGTGTCGTAACCCGCGGTCATGCGCAATGGAAGTCCGCCCAGTGTTGTTGCGGCACCAGCGCGAAGTGAGCCACCGTAGTTGTGACGATCGACCGCAACAATTGCGAACGCCTGCGGATTATCGAGATTGCGACTGCCCATGAACAACGTGCCTGTTACGGCAAATGGTCCGTAGCCGCGGGTCGCAATAAGCGCCAATTGCGAATGATCAACGGCTTTGCGCGATTTCTTCGTGATGTTGAGCGAATCGGCCAGGCGCGAACGATCGATCATTTCGGCTGCCGTTAACGCACCCGGGTTTTCACCAACCGGCGAATCGTAGTTCGACCCCTGCAACTCAATGCGCGTATTCATGACCGTACCGAGTGCGCGCGCGAACACGTTCGTTGCGCGCTGCCGCGAGTACAGGCGTGGGCCGCTGCCGTCCGTACGTGAGGCGCTCACGAGATAACTGGATTCCGTTACGCCGAGCAATTTTTCCGGGCCAGAGCCCGACGCGAGCAACGATCGCCGCTGAACATTGCCGCCGTCCCAACCGCGCAGTGTGAACGACAACGGCGCATCGCTTGGAGTTGCCGAACGCACGGACACTACGCCACCCGCGGCATTGCCATAGAGTGACGCGGCCGTACCACGAATAACTTCAACGCTCCCCGCGCTTTCAAGATCCAACCAATCGACGGGGGTTTGTCCATCGGGCAGCGTAAGCGGAATTCCATCACGCAGCACGCGAACGCCGCGCACACCGAATGCCGAGCGTGCGCCGAACCCGCGAATGGCCAATCGCGGATCCTGTGACGGGTTGTTGCGTTCCTGTACCTGCACGCCGGAAATTCCCAACAACATTTCACCAATTGAACTGCGTTTGAGACCAGGATGCAGTGAATCGGGAGTCACGCGTGCCAACGCAAATGGCAACTCAAGCACCGAGCGCGCGACGTCGCGCGTGACGGTCACAGTGAGCGGGTGAAGTACCTGGGCGCTCGTGCTGTCTTGTGCGTTCGCGGTGGTGGCAGCGCAGATAATGGTGCCGAGTATTGCGGCGATTTTTGTGGCGAGTTTTCGTGTCGATCTGCGTGCAACGCGGATGGCATTCCGATTGCTGTTCACGATAGGTGCTGCTGACTTCATCTTTGAAAACAAATCCGTGTTGGATTGCATTGCGATTGGGTTGCCTTGAATTGCTGCGAGTAATGCTGCCTTCATGGAACGTTGGTACTTCTACTTCTACTGCCACTGCCACTGCCACTGCCACTGTAACTGTAACTGTAACAGCAACAGGAACAGGAACAGGAACAGGAACAGCAACAGCAACCACAACAGCAACAGCAACCACAACTACAATCACAACCGCAACAACAACCACAACCACAACAGCAACCGCAACCGCAACCGCAACAGCAACAGCAACAGCAACAGCGAGACGCTGATCCAGCGGATCACTCGGATTGTTCCATGCCGATTCACACATCATCGAGCCGCAAAAATTCTTTTTTTCAAAAAATCAGCGAACTCAAAAATCACCTGGAGCTCTCCGCGCCTTTTCCACTATGTTCCGGCCGCACGCCGTTCCTCCGCGCCTCCGCGTGACAGTTTCGAACTTTCCCGCCACGCGTTTCCGCGCGACCACACGCCAGCTTCCCGCCGCACGCCTCCCCCGCGACTCTCCCCCAACTCTGTCGGAACCTCGCGACGCGCCCGCGATCTAACCCCCAGCACCACCCCGCGCAAACCGTTCCCGAGCGTCGTAACGACCCTCATATTCCCGCACACCCAAACCTTCCGATGAACGCGTGAACCGAACCGCCCGTTGATCTCCGCGATCTCCCCTCTCGAAGTACTCGGCGCCCTCGCAGTTGGCCTCGCGCTGGGCCTACTGGGCGGCGGAGGGTCAATTCTGACTGTCCCCGTTTTTGTGTACGCCGTAGGGCTCGACCCGAAAGCAGCCGTGGCCGCATCGTTACCTGTCGTGGCCTTTACCAGCAGCGCGGCGGCCATATCTCACTGGCGACAGGGCAACGTGCAGGTCAGAACGGCCCTGATCTTTGGGCTGGTTGCGGCGGTTGGCGGCTTTGGTGGCGCTCGACTCGCTGCCCACATTTCTGGCGCAATGCAATTCTCGCTACTGGGAATTGTCATGTTGGCCGCGGCATTTCGCATGCTGAGCGGCAACGTGAAGGAATCGGCGGTCGATGGCACGAACGAACCGATTCCGTACGCCAAACTCGTTCCCGTGGCGTTGGTGGTCGGCGTGATTACCGGCGTGGTGGGCATTGGCGGCGGATTTCTCATTCTGCCAACGCTCGTAATTCTGTGTCAGCTGCCGATGCGCATTGCGGTCGGCACGTCGCTGCTGGTCATCGCGATGAACGCTACATCGGGCGCGGCCGGTTACGCGGGACAAGTGCCTGTCGATTGGTCGGCGGTTGCACTGTTTTCGGTGTTTGCAGTGACCGGTTCCCTGCTGGCAAGCCGCCTCAGTTCGCGAATTCCGCAAGCGGGCCTCAAAAAGGCGTTTGGTGTGTTGCTCATCGTGCTTGCCGTTGTGATCCTCGTGCAGAATCGACACGTATTCACCAGTCTGTTGCCGCTGTAGTTGTCACCGCAATTGTTCTTGCCGCTCTCCTCGTAATTCCCGCCCGTCGCTGTCTTTCTCGCTGGAGTAAGCGTTTTGTTTTTTCGGCAATTTTTCGACACACCGTTAGCACAGGCCAGTTACCTCATTGGTTGCCAGGAAACCGGTGATGCGATCGTCATCGACCCAATACGCGATGTGGAACCGTATGTGCGCACTGCCGCGGCAGAAAGACTGCGAATTACGTTCATCACTGAAACACACATTCACGCTGATTTCGTTTCTGGGGCGCGTGAATTGTCGGCGCGGGTTGGCGCGCGCGTGTTGCTGTCGGCAGAGGGTGGTGCGGAATGGCAATACGAATTCGCGGCCAGTGATAATGCGCAATTATTGCGCGATGGCGAATCATTCATGGTCGGCAACATTCGCTTTGACGTGATGCACACGCCGGGGCACACGCCTGAGCATTTGTCGTTTGTCATTACCGATACGCCGGCTGCCGCCGGGCCGATGGGCGTCATTACCGGTGATTTTGTTTTCGTCGGCGATGTGGGTCGTCCTGATTTGCTCGAGAAGGCGGCCAACGTTGCCAACACGATGGAAGCCAGCGCACGCGTGTTGTATCAGTCGTTGCAGAAATTCAAGACTTTACCCGATCATTTGCAGCTGTGGCCCGGGCACGGCGCAGGCTCCGCGTGTGGCAAGGCACTTGGCGCCGTTCCATTTAGTACGGTCGGCTACGAGAAGCTTGCGAATTGGGCCTTGATTATTGAAAACGAAGACGCATTTGTGCGCGAAGTGTTGAACGGTCAACCCGACCCGCCACGATACTTTGCGAACATGAAGCGAGTGAACAAGGAAGGGCCGCGCGTTTTGCGCGGACTCACAATTCCGCCCAAACTCCCCTCGGCGTCGATTCACTCCTTGATGCAATCGAATTCGCTGGTGATCGACACTCGACCCGCGGCGACGTTTGCCGAAGCGCACGTTCCGCGCACGCTGTCAATTCCGTACAACAAGAGCTTCTCCACGTGGGCCGGCTGGATTCTTCCAACCGACGCGGAAATTGTGTTGCTCGTGAACGCAGAGTTACATGATCTGCACACGAAGGAGCTGGAAATGGCTGTGCGCGACCTCGCGATTATCGGGTTTGATAACGTTGTTGGATGGTTCGATCAAAGCGCCCTCAAAGCCTGGACAGACGCCGGTCACCAGCTCGGGCAGACTGCGCAAATAACGGCCAATGAATTTGCGGCTGAGCGCACCGCCTTCGGCGGCGAGCTGATTGATGTTCGGAGTCTTGATGATTGGTCGCACGAACACATTCCCGGTTCGACCAGCGTTCCCATTGGCTACATCGGCACATTTGAGTCAACGTCAAGCGATTCCGCCATTGTCGTACAGTGTCAATCAGGCTCGCGCAGCGCTATCGCGGCCAGTGTGTTGATGCGCGCCGGTCATACCAATGTGCGCAATCTTGTGGGGGGCCTTGATGCCTGGAAGGGGACCCCCCATCCCGTCGAGCACGGCTAGGCGAGTCGGGTTCGTGGGCAGGTTCGGACGCTGACCCCGAACCTGACCCAACTCCGAAATACGAATACCGTACTCTGGCCATTCATCGTTTCGTCATCTGCCCATTAGGTACGCTTCACACGAACTCTACGAACTGCTCACGCGAATGCCAGCAACCATTCATTCGGCACTCACGACGGTTTCATGACACGACGGTACGCTATGGGAGAAGCGTTGGTGCACGTTTACGCGAATCCCGAGGCTACGATGTCGCTCCACCTCATTGAATCACGACAGGTTCGTTCTGAAACTGCTCGGAGGCCCGGCGGTGCCATTTCCAGTGTGTTTATTCATGCCGCATTGGTTGCGGGCGCGTTCGCACTTGCAACGGGCACACCAATTGCGCATGCGGCGAAAGTCCCAGAGGTGCACACGATATTCGTGAAGCCGATTGAGCCGCCAATAGCTGTCAATCGAAAACAAACGGAGTCGAACAGCAGTTCATTATCGAGCAGTGTAAACAGCCCACCAACCACCACTGTTCCAATGGCGCAATTCCCAATCGAAATCCCGATTGATATTCCGCCAATCAATGCCAGTCATGCGGTCATCGACGAACACACGGATTTCAGTTATGGCCGCAAAGTTGGACGCGTAGGAAACGGTACCGAGCCAACAAGTGGCAGCGGCAACGACATTTTCAACGCACCGCAAGTTGATAAGCCTGTCATCGCGCTCGCTGGATTCCGCCTGCCGAAATATCCGGAATCGCTGCGGATGGCCGGCGTTCAGGAAACCGTCGTCGCAACGTTTGTGGTTGATACGCTCGGTCGAATTGAAACGGGATCGATTTCAATTCCGGCTGAAGCACACTCGGCGTTTGCCAACGCGGTGCGTGACGCATTGTCTGGCGCGAAATTCCGCCCGGCAGAATCGGGGGGACACCTGGTTCGTCAGCGCGTTGCGCAGCCGTTTGTGTTCTCGCTGGACAATCGGTAAGCGAACAACGGCACGCAGTTAGAATGCGCCGCGCTGTTGGCGACAATCGAACGGAAACGCACGAGAGGGCGAGCATCGTCGCCCGCCCTCTCGCGTCCTGCGTCCTGCTTCCTGCGTCCTGCATCCTGCTTCCTGCGTCC
>JBDUAX010000262.1:0-6616 GCA_040004455.1 Gemmatimonadaceae bacterium | reverse complement strand
GCGCCAGGGTGCGGCAAGCGTGCATCACGACGCAGCTCCGCGCCAATGTCGTGCAGGTAAGTCATGCTGCCTGCATTTCCCGCGTTGAGCCACGCATCAAACTGCGCGGAGGTATCGGGGGTGCCCAACTGCGCGATGCCCGCGAGATCGAAACCAAGACCGTAGGCTTGCGCCTTAAGCCGTTCCGACAACGTACGCGTGTCGGTTGCAGCCGTGTTCTCGCTCATTGAGCCAGCGCGGATTCGCGCATCAATTCAAAACCCGCTCAGGGCTGTTTTCCCACCCAACGCGCAAATGCAATGACGTCTGCGGCCGGCGGTACAAACGCTTCATCGCCATATGCGGTGTACAAGCGCCAGCGCAAATACGTCATCGACGGCAGCGGCATAAACGGCACTCGGCGATACCAATGCTTGTGTCGAAACCGCCACGCCACGCGCAGCAAATCGATGGCCAACGGTGGGTTGACAATTGCTCGCGCGGTGAGGGAAAGGAGTAGGCCGGTCCAGGTCATACCAATAATTTCGCAGCATCAGCGCTCAAGTGATATGCTTCGGCGCGAACCAATTCTCCCTATTTCCTAACGCTGACGCTTCGATGCTCCTCGACGAATATCAACAACTCTCCGCGCGCACACTCGGGCGTGATCGCACACACGAACAGCAACTCGCGAACGCCGCGTTGGGCTTAACCGGCGAAGCGGGGGAGGTGGCGGAGGTGATCAAGAAGCACCTGTTTCATGCGACGCCGCTGGACAAGGAAGCACTTACCAAGGAGTTGGGTGATTGTCTTTGGTACATTGCGGCGTTTGCAACAGTGCTCGATTTGTCGCTGGACGACATTGCGCAACGAAACATCGACAAGTTGCGCAAGCGCTATCCGGAGGGCTTTGATACCGAACGGAGCAAGAATCGCACGGAATAGTTACAAATAAGACCTTCCATCCAGATTATCCGGCACGACCAACCCCAACGCCTCAAGTGCGCTGGGCATTACATCCGTAGTGCGTTGTGGAACCCGAGCAACGGGGCGATCGACAACCAGCGGCACCATCATCTGATCGCGCAACAGCGCGCCATGCGTTGACACGTGCTGCACCGGTTCAAAACGCGAACGCAAGTCCCAATTTTGCGATGCGGAAACAACAATGTCGCCGCTGCGCTTGGCCGTCACCATGGCCGTGAGCTGCACGAGTGCGTCGGGATAATTGGTGTTCGCCGATGCATCGTACGCCGTCGTCATGTCGAGATCATTGAGCGCGCCACCCAACTGCAGCGGATCTCCCGTGATCGGTTTGTAACTCCAACGGGCCGCGCGACCAATTCCACTCTGCGTAATTTCCGCGCTCCCCCTTATCCGATTGCTCACGCGCACACGATGTTCGTCCAGAGCGACTGCAAGCAAATCAATGGCTTCGCGCTGCAACAATTTGTCGTGCAGCGGTTGCCACTTGGCTTCGAGTTCCGTCCAGAACGAACGAAAGCGCTGTTTGGGAATGAGATACAGGTGCGCCATCGCATTGCCTCCCACCATCAGCGCAACATCGGCGTGACGCTTGAACACCTGGGGATGCGCGCGAACTTTAAGTCCCTGTTGTTCGAGCCAGCCATGCAGATCTTCGTGATTCGCAACCGGGTCATGACCATGATCGCCAACAATCCAGATGTCGAGCAATTCGCGCCACCCACCGCGCGTTGCAATGGCCGCGGCCGTTTTCACTACTGTATCGATATCGTGAATCGACGCGCGAACCGCCTGAGAACGTGGTCCGATTTTGTGCGCGAGCTTGTCGGGGCTTGTCAGTGCAATCGACGCGAATCGCGGGCGATTCTTTTCGAATCGACGAAAGAATTGATTCGTGATGTTGGCCTCGTGTCGGCGCCACACTGCCAGATTCCCCGCGAAGTGCGCGGGTGCAACGCGTAGCATCCACTTCAGTGAGCGGCCAATATTCGTTTTCGATCCACGACCCAACATGCTCATCGCCGCAATTGACGGCTTCGCGAGTTCGAACAACGTGTGCGCGCTGCGATCGAGATCGTTATCGAGATGCCAGATGTCTATTCCCGCATAACTGCGCGCGTGCGCTGGCCAAATGCCGATTCGACGGCTGCGATCGAACCACCGAAGGCCGGGAACGCCAACCGCGGCGGGAAACCGGCCGGCAAAAAATGGGATGTAGGCCGCACCAGTTACCGACGGGAAACAGCTCGACACCGCATGCAGTGCGCCTCGCGCCACGAGCGCCGCAATTGCCGGCAATTTGCCCGCTTCAAGTTCTTCCTTGAGGACGTCGTGCCGCACGCCATCGGCGACAATGAGCAACAACGTTCTTGATGACGCTGTAACCGGCGATGTCTTCACGCGACCTGTCCGCGCGCGTACTCTTCGGTGCGCTGTGAATTGGCGCGCCAAATAATACCTTCAACTTTTCCTGCTATGGCGAAGTCGCAAAAAGCGTCCGCAAAACGGAACGCAAAATCTTCGAGCAAGCCTTCTCTGAAATCAGCGGTCAAAGCAGTTGCAAAAGAGGTTGTAAAAGCTCCCCGTGCTCTGGCGAAAGGCAAAGCGAAGGAAGGACGAACGCCAACCGGAAAGAAAATTTCGCCGAAAGCACGTACCGCTGCTGAGCACCAATCGCTGGAGGGTCTGCGCGAGCGTACGGCCGAGGGGCATCGAAAAGCTGGTCGTGAACCTGATAGATCTGGAATGGTATCGAAAGGTGCCGTGTCTGTGCGCCCCAAGCGCGACCTGGAAATGATCGACCAGGACATCCGTGATCGTCCGATGTTGACGGAAGATGAAAAGTTGTTGCAAACACAGCCCGACTCCGAGGCCTTTACGCGCAGCGACCCGTGGCGCGTCATGCGCATTACGAGCGAGTTCGTGGATGGATTCGACGCGCTCTCGGGAATACACAAAGGGGTCACGATATTCGGCTCCGCGCGCACCGGGCCCGATGATCCACAATACAAGGCCGCGCAGGAAGTTGCGCGTTTATTGGGCAAAGCCGGCTTTTCAATCATCACCGGTGCCGGCCCGGGCATTATGGAAGCGGCCAACAAAGGCGCGAAAGAGGGTGGTGGTCATTCGGTCGGCTGCAACATCGAATTGCCGTTCGAGCAGGGCGCGAACCCGTACGTCGATACGCTGGTGAACTTCCGGTATTTCTTTGTGCGCAAAACGATGTTCATCAAGTACTCAAACGCGTTCATCATTTTTCCCGGTGGGTTTGGAACGCTCGACGAACTCTTCGAAGCGCTCACGCTCATTCAAACGGGCAAGATCTATCAATTTCCGGTAATTCTCTTCGGGCGACACTACTGGGCCGGCCTCCTGCGCTGGATACAGTCTCGACTCGTCGGAGAAGGAAAGATTTCTGAAGGGGATCTCGATCTGTTGCTGCTCACCGATGAACCAACTGAGGCAGCGCAAGCAGTGATCGATGCGCACGCTGCACAAACTGCAACGGCCTCAGCATCGACCTCATCGCGAAGCGCTAACTAATCCGACGGGGCTCGCGCTCAATAGAATCACAGTGATTCAGAGCGCTTTGCACTGTGTCGTATTGCGTAAATCAAATTGTCGGCCGAGTAGTCGCCGGCAGAAAACGAATCGTTGAAACTGCGGTGCGCACAAAAAATGCGCGCCGGATTCCGTGCCGCCATTCTGCGCAACGACCGCGCCAATTGGCACACCCGTACGCGCGTGCATATTGACATTGCCCGCGTGATCTTCGTGGTGATACGTGAGAGAGGCGTCACGTGGTCGGAACTCTGCAATGGCACTCTTCACATCATCGGCCGCGCCGCGGAATCCGCAGTCGATGAGCACCCCGCGCACGACGTAAACGCGCACGCCGTAGCCTACCATGCGGCTTGGCAACCACGAGAGGTACAAGGCGGAAGCTTCACCATGCTGCCAACGCTGTATCACCCCTGAAAACCAGGCACCGGGCGGGGTGGGGTTGAACCTTGTTGCCCGTCCGGTCTATTATCCGTTCAGGTGGCGCCCGGTCTCAACGGCCGGGCGCCACCTTTTTTCCCCTAACGCACCTCGACGCGCCTGACCTGCAGACGATGCCGGAGTTGCTGATACTTCTGAAGGGCCGAGACATGTTTGATGAACTGATCAAGAAGATGGCGCGTGAAGTGGAGAAGCTCACGCACGAACTTCATGTCACGTTGCCCAATGAAATTCGGAAGGCCGTCGAACTTGGCGATTTGAAGGAAAACAGCGAATATAAATCGGCACTCGAACGTCAGGCGTTTGTGCAGGCGCGTTTGGGTCAGCTCACGCAGCGCGTGACGAAGCTCGCGAACATTGACATCTCGCAAATTCCGACCGATCGCGTTGGGCTCGGTTCAGAAGTCATTGTCGAAGACGACGCGACGAAGGTGAAGGAGACCTATCGACTGGTTTTCGGCGACGCTGGTGAGTTGGTAGACGGCCATGTCACCATGAGTTCGCCCATTGGGCGCGCGTTGCAGGGAAAGGCGCCGGGCGAAATGACATTGCTCAAATTGCCGACCAAAGTGCGTAAACTCAAAATCCTGAGCATTCGCACGGTGCATGAAATGAGCGAGGAAGAGGTCGGCGGGTAGTGCGCGGAAAAGCGAACGGCAACTGCAACTGCCTGGCAGTTACCGTTGTAATTCCTAATTCGCCGAGATGATTTAGACGACGCGCTCTTATGTCGGGTCAATCGAGAAAAGTCGCGTCACATCATGCTCGTAATCCGCGAGCTCCTCCGCCTGCCGCTCAACACTCCAACCAAGTAACGCACCCATGAGCGGTGCGATGCGTTTTGCAACGCCGCGCCCATTGTCGCGCGTTTCGAACGCAATGTGCGTACGCCGTACCAGAACGTCGGCCAACTTGCATGCGAGTTCGCGTTCAACCGCGTGCGCAACCTCGGCGACACAGTAGGGCAAGTCATTTACAAGCCGCTTCGACAGCGAATGATCACGCTGCGCGTAGCTCCACACGTTGCGCCAGCGGCTGCCGTAAGCCGTTGCCAAACGATCAGCAATCGCCGCATCGTTCGTTGCCGATTGGGCATCGTGCACCGTGTCTTTCAATGAAACAATGTCACCACCAGGAAGTGGAGTTGTCTTTGTCTGTTGATCGGCGAGGTGCGCGCGCGATTGCGCCGTTGGACCACCCTTTTTCGCGCCACTCTTTTCAAGTTCGGCGAGCGCATGTTTCAACACGTCGTGCGCCATTGAGCGATACGTCGTGAGTTTTCCACCGGTAACGCTCACCAAACCATCTCCCCGATGTTGTACGGCATGTTCGCGCGAGGCTGAATTGGCGCCGTGGTGCCCCGCGCGCTGAGCGGCGAGTGGACGAATGCCCGCCCAGGCCGACACCACATCGTCGGGCGTCAACTGCGCGTATGGAAACACCGAATTCACACTGTGCAGCAAGTACGAAATTTCGTGCTGCGTAGCGCGAATGTTGTCAGGATCGGCATTCGCCGGACGTTCGGTCGTACCAACAATCGCGTGTGCGCCAGCAGGCAACACAAACATCACGCGACCATCCACTGGCGACACCAGAGTAATCGCATCACGATTTCCCAATCGCTGACGCGGCACCGCGATGTGCGTTCCAGCCGATCCCATCACGCTGGCAGGAGCAGCAGGCTCTCCGGTTAACACTGACGTCGCGTCACTCCACGGACCTGTTGCGTTCACAATCACGCGCGCCGAAACCGTGACGCCGGTTTTTGTGAGTTTGTCTTCAACAGTAACACCGCTTAACCGACCATTGTGCGACAAGCCCGCACGAATGCCGCCCACCACTGCCACGTGATTGAGCACCACTGCGCCGGCTTCGCGGGCCGCAATTGCGTTCGCCAAAGTCAAGCGACTGTCGTCGGTCGCGGCGTCCCAATAGCGTGCGCCACCTTTCAAACCGTGATGCGAGAGCGCGGGCTCGAGCACTGAAACACCACTCCTGCTCAGCCCCTGATGCGGATGGACGTTGCGAAACAGCGAGAGCGCATCGTACAACAGCAGTCCCGCGCGCAACTTCCAGCGCGGAACGCGCGCATTTGCGTACACGGGCCACGTGAATGCGAGCGGACGCACCAAATGCGGCGCAAGGGACAACAACAAGCGGCGTTCACGACTCGATTCGAACACCAACGCGAGATGCCCGTGCTCGAGATAGCGCACACCACCATGAACCAACCGGGAGGAACGGCTGCTCGTGCCACTCGCGAAGTCGTCGCGCTCAACCAGTGCCGTACTCAGCCCCGCAAGCGCGGCATCCCGTGCAATTCCCGCGCCGACAATGCCGCCGCCAATGATCAACAGGTCGAAGCACTCGTGGGCCAAAGTGGCCAACACCGCCTCACGACCGGCGACAGCCATCGGGCCGCGAGCGGCCAGGCGCTCGGCGGTCGTTCCAGCCATCGGTTCGTGGATGTTGATCATTCGTGAAGGTTGGTGGTGGGGCGTGGCGCGGGGCAATATGCCCACGTGATGAAATGAATGGCGACATATTCCAGGACGGGTTCCATTCACCGGGGGCAACGCTGCCGTAAATTCCGGGATGCCCACCTACGGAAATGGCCGGCGGGTTGCGATCGTCGCCGGCGTGCGAACCC
>JBDUAX010000261.1:0-6668 GCA_040004455.1 Gemmatimonadaceae bacterium | reverse complement strand
GAACGATGGCGCGACCCGACAGACGATGGCGCCCGGTTCCGCACGTGCGTTGCCAAAGCGTCGCAAAGGATGGAATCGCTATTGTTACGTCTCGTTGTTGTCCATCAACGACAACCCGTGTTGCCAATTCCGTCAGTCCAATCGAATCGAGTTCCGCGTGCTCGAGCACCAATTGATACGCGCCCGGCGCAACGCTATCGAATTTGAATCGGCCGCGTGCGTCGCTAACCGATACGGAGGAACGACCCATGATGCGAACCGTCGCGCCCGCGAGTGGAACAGAGTGCAGGCTGTCGAAGGCCACGCCGTGAACCGACTGTACGATCAAAGCAGATTGCCCATTTAACAACCCCGTGCCCAAACTCCCAAGCATTACCGCACAGGCCAACAGATTGCGCAATGCGCAATGTCGCAAACTCCTATCAGTCCAAGCGCATTGAGTCATGATGTGGTGGCGGAGATTGTAGCTCCAAAACGTTACGGCGAAGAACTGGTCAAGGTCGAGGTCGAGGTCATTTCCGGACCACTTTACCACGCTTGAGGAGCGCCAGGCACCTTGCTCAACGAAGGCCGATGCATAGGATAGAGCAACCACGAGTTCCGGTGAGCCGAATTCCGCCGCCAATTCACAAGACAATGCGAAACGCATCTCCAGAGCCGCGTCAATTTCCGGGTTTGCTTTCATGAAGCGCTGCACATTTACGTTCGTGCTTTTGCTCCTGATTGCCTCTGTGTCGAACGCGCAATCGGGACCCGTAACCGTCCGCGCCACTCTGCGCGACTCACTCACCGGCCGCCCACTCGGCGACGGCGCCGTCGAACTTCGCGGCGTAAACGTGAATCGTTCTGAACGCGCCGATCCAAGCGGCGTCGCTGTGTTTCAACGCGTTTCTGCGGGCTCGTACACGATCTCCACACTTCGCGTGGGATATCGGCTGCGTCAGCAACCGCTCGTCGTTGGCAATCGTGATACGACGATTGTGATTTCCATGTTGGCCATTCCCACGCAGCTCGCCGAACGCGATGTGCGCGCGTCAACGCAGGAAGTGTTTGGCATCATTGGTGGATTGCCCGATCTCACAGCAGTTGTTGGGGCCACGGTGGCGTTGGGTGGCGCACACAAGGAAGCAACGACTGATTCGCTGGGTAAGTACTCAATCAAAGATGTGAAGCCCGGTCAGTATTCGCTGCGCGTTACCGCGCCCGGTTTTGTCGATCGTCTGGTATTGGTTGAGCTACAACGCGGCAAAGCGCTCGAATCTTCTCACTTGCTTGATGTCATGACCGGCCGACACATCAACAACGGTATTGCGCTGCACGACATGGAAACACGGCTCGAGTTCAAAGGCTTCAACTCCGCCATCGTTTCGGGTGACGAGTTGCGTCGCCATGGCGAGACATTCACCAATGCGTTGCAACAATCGCGCGAAGTGGCAGGGAAGGGTCTCATGGTGGCGGGCCCCATTTGTGTGTTTCTCAATGGCAAGCCGATGCCCGGTTGGAATATCAATAGTTTCGATACCAATGGCGTGACGTTCGTTGAGGTGTATGGCGTGCGCGGTGACCCAACAGGCAGCTTGGCGCAGCGTTTTCCTAAAGGTGGCGAGTGCGCTGCTGTTCTCACGAGCGCGGGACCGCGCGACACGAAAGCGTCGGTCAAGTACATCGCCATCTGGACGAAAGAACGGTGAAGCGCCGCACTTGCCGCACGTGAAGGTTCGCTGCAAATGCTGCGTCGAAACAGTCAGTTAGCGGCCGGACAACGTTGGTAATATGAAACTGCGTATCCGTAAACACACACCGCTGAGAAGGATCCGCTGGCGCTGATGTGTTCAGTGCCCAGAGCCATGTCCATTGTATACGATCCGATCAAGGCACGTTGGCTCGACTGCGTGATTATCAGCGTACCACTCACGGCGTGAAATACTTCGGACTCGACCCCGCTGCCGATATCAATCAGAGCGCGAACGGGTGATGGGCTGGCCGCTATGGAGTAAGAGCCGGGAGTGATGCGAACACCAACATGCGCAATTCTGAGCGGATATACAGTCGCCAATTGAACGATCAGTGTATCGCCTATTACATAAAATGCGGCGCGCCCGGCGCCGCCTGGATATTTTGCTGAATAAATCTGGTGTGCGAGCGCGTCCGCAACAGTGTCGACGCGCGAGAGTGAAACGCGCTGGTTTCCATTGATGTCACCAACGAGTGCGTCGTTTACGAAACTCCCGCGGAAGGTTCCCGCGTAAGAAAAAAATAGTGGTGAGGTGAACGCAAGCTGCACGTTCTCACCAACGCGCGTACCGGTAATCTGCAGCGGCAATCCTGGAGCCACCCAACCGTGCCCCGTAAGTTGTCCCGCAAATTCGGTGAGTGCGAAGGCCGCAGAGGTACTGTTGGGCGAACCCCAGTTGCCGGTCAACGTGCGAGGTTCAGGAGCGGAAGATTCAGAGGACGAGCATGCGCTCGCGAAAAGCAGTGCGCTCAATCCCACCAAGAATGCGCGACAGCGCCAGTGCACAGTGCGGTGATTGCTTATCACTTATCGAACTCGCTCATATCGTTCATCAATGATGCCTGAAATGGCCCATGTTCGTCGAACAAGCGATGCGCCAACAACAATGAATGAATCTGTTGATGGCGGAGCAATCAGTGGAATCTCCGTTCCGTCCAACAATGAGCGAAGGGTGAGAGCAGACGCGTTGCCCCGATACGTACAGGGAAGTTTTGACGAATTGCCCCCGCCTCCGGTGAACTGCTGGGATCGGGAACGGTTACAGAAAACACCATCATGGAAAGCGATCGTATCGTACAACACCACAACCGGCAGGCCAAAGCTGGCGTAAGAGAACGGTGCGGGTGTGCCGTTTATGCTTGTCAACACATACACGCCGTTGGCAATTGCGACAGCATCAGCTGGCACTCTGCGCAATACAAACGTCGGATATTGGATCGGCTGACCCGGATTTGTATAGTACGAGCTTGCAGTCGCAATTTTCAGTACAGCGGAGTCACCAAACACATGCCCAATAACAGTAGTGTCTGACAGACTCGTAGTGCCTGAGTCAGGCGACAGAATTAAGGTACCGCTCGACTTTTGGACGGTGCCAAGCAAGCGGTTGCCAGAGTTGCCGCTGTAAATAAATTCGAACGAGTAGTCGTTGCGAATAAGCAGCTCTCCGTCATAGATGTTCCGCCCGCCATAAACCGTGGGAGCATACGGTAGCGGAACACCTTCAACAGTAACCAGTCGAAAAAGACCGGGTGACATACCGCTGTCGCCTGTTGGACTATGGTCACATGCCATGACTACCAGTGCTCCGAACACGACAGTGTTTATTGACTGATTAAGGCGCATACAGAATTGCTAATGGTATCGGTTTAAAGCCTGCAGATGAATCAACATCTCAGTTCGCCACAAAGTAAGGACAGAACTCAAACATTGCGCGCGCATCGTGTTGGCTCGTGCTGGCAAAGCAGCGCCTCTCGTGAGAGATCGTCAAGCTATCCAGCAATATGGTGCTTGAAGCGAAGCAGCGCTCGACTTCGGTCAATTGTCTCGCAAGACTTCACCTTGGTTGCTGTTGCATTGCACAGGAACTCACGCTCGCCATTGTCGATGTTTTGCCCCCATTTGGCCCACCGTACCCGGTTTTGAATTTCGCTACTGGAGTTAGCGCGGTTCCGCCGTAGAATACCGAGAATCGTGAAACGATTCCTACTTGCCGCTGCCGGCCTGCTGCTGTTCGAAATAGCCAACGTCTATTTCATAATGCCGCTCCCATACAGCCAACGGGTGCGAAGTGTTGAGCTTGCATTTGCGCTGTATCACTGGCGATGGATCATTCGCATTGTCCTTGGTGCGCTTGCGTTGTCGGGCCTGCCTTCACTTACGCGCACTCGCCGCTGGCAACAATCGATCGCCGCGTGCGCACTCATCGCGGCGGCTTGCGCTGTGTGGTTTTTGAATTTTCGCATGTCTGCCGATCACATGTTCCGCTCGCCGACCACGATGCGGGTCGTGTCGCCGGAAAAAAACACCATTGCAGGCAACCGGCTGGTTGTTGGGATTGAATCGAATGGTCGCGCTCGCGCGTACCCGCTAAACATCATTGGCTATCACCATCATGTGCGCGACACAGTTGGCGGAAAGGAAATTCTGATTACCTACTGCACGGTTTGCCGAACGGGTCGCGTGTATTCGCCAATTGTCGAAGGCCGGAGCGAACGGTTTCGCCTCGTTGGCATGGATCACTTCAATGCGATGCTTGAAGACGCATCAACCGGAAGTTGGTGGCGTCAGGCAACTGGAGAAGCAATTGCCGGACCAAGAAAAGGTACACAGCTCATGGAATTGCCGAGTGTGCAGACCACGCTGGTGAAGTGGTTGACGTTGCATCCCGGCAGCCTGGTGATGCAAGAAGATCCCGCGTTTGCGGACAAATATTCGAAAGACTTCGCGTACGAACGCGGTACCAGTCGCAGTTCATTGACGGGCACCGATACGGCGTCGTGGCACGACAAGTCGTGGGTAGTTGGCATCTCCATTAAAAACGCGAGCACAGCATACGATTGGAACCGACTGCGCGCAGAACGTGTCGTGAATGATGTGGTTGGCGGAACACCCATCGTGCTGGCCGTTGCAGCAGACGGCGCCAGTTTCGTTGCATTTCGCCGGCCGGCCGCAGATGCGAAGTTCACGCTGCGCGGCGACTCGTTGGTCGCGGGTGCCAACGCGTACGATCTGGCGGGTCGCGGTGCGGCCGGCAATCTCAGCATCATTCCATCGAGTCAGGAATTCTGGCACAGCTGGCGCACGTTCCATCCGGGCACGAGCAAATATTGAGATGACATCATGAAACAAAGCGAGCGAAGCACACGCCTGACAGTGATCGTCGCGTGCGTCGTGATGAGCGCACAAGCGATTGTGCTCAACACCGTGCTCTTCGCACAAGTGACACCAGTGCGCGAGCCGTCGCGCATGCCGCCCCCGGGAACTCCGTCATCGCCCGCGCAATACGAATCAATTCTTGTTGAGCGCGACTTGCTGATTCCGACACGCGACGGAAAGCGCATGGCGACCGACATCTATCGCCCGGGAAAAAACGGCGTGGCGTTAAACGAAAAATTTCCGGTGCTGTTGAATCGAACACCGTACAACAAAACGTCGCTCGCGGAACAGGCGGAGTTCTTCGCGCAACGCGGTTACGTTGTTGCGCTTCAGGATACGCGCGGTCGCTACAAGTCGGAGGGAATATTCTCCAAAGTACAACCGGTGGACGCGACCGATGGCTACGACGTGATCGAGTGGTTGGCCAAACAACCGTGGTCGAGTGGGCAAGTCGGAATGTGGGGTTCATCATTTGCCGCGCACATGGAAGCTGGCGCAGTACAATTGCACCCACCATCGCTCCGCACACTGGTCATCAACATGGGTGGGTTGTCGAATGGTTGGGACCATGGTGTTCGCTATCGCGGCACATACGAAATGGGACGCCAGTTAACATGGGCATGGGGACAGTTGCTGGCTGATGCACGTTCCGACGACGTAAAAAAACTGCTCGAAAAAGAAAAAGTTGAAGACTGGTACAACGTGCAGCCGATGCGTCGAGGGTTGAATCCGCTCAGTGTTGCACCGGAATACGAAGGTTGGTATTTCGATTTCTTTGAACACGCGGACTACGATGCATTCTGGAAAGATCCGATGCTGGCGTGGGATGAGCACTACCCCGCGACATCTGATATTCCAATGATTCAGATTGGCGGCTGGTATGACATTTTTCTGGCCGGCACCTTCAAGAATTTCACAGAGCTCCGCAAAATAAAGAAGTCGCCACAGCGACTGCTGGTCGGCCCGTGGACGCACAGCGGCAACAATCGTCCTTACGCTGGCGATGTGAGTTTTGGAGACAGTGCCGCCATTGTCGATTTTGCAACAGATTTTCACTTGCGCTGGTTTGATCATTATCTGAAAGGCAAATCGAGCGGTGCTGAAAAAGATGCGGCCGTCAGAATTTTCGTAATGGGCACAGGCGACGGACATCGCGACGCAGACGGTCGGTTGTTTCATGGAGGCTATTGGCGAAACTCGGAAACATGGCCACTGGCCGGAACTCAGATGGTGCCGTACTACTTTCACGCCGATGGCTCGCTCACGGTGAAGAAGTCCGACGCCGCAATTTCACAAACGACGTACACTTTCGATCCTCGGCATCCGGTGCCGACAATTGGCGGCGGTTCGAGCGCGCGCCTCAAGGACGGCGCCTACAATCAGCGCGAAGATCCGCGATTTCCGCCGTCCGAAGCTCCGTGGCTTCCGTTGCGGGCGCGCGCCGATGTGGTGGTCTTTCAAACCGAACCGCTTAAAGAAGACGTCACGATTATTGGTCCCATCAAAGTGGTGCTATACGCGTCGGCAACAACTGTAGATGCAGACTTCACGGCAAAACTTGTTGATGTGTATCCGTCGAGTGTCACGTGGCCGGGTGGCTTCGATCTGAATCTCACTGACGCAATCATTCGCGGTCGTTATCGCGCGACGCGCGACCACGCGGTGATGCTTGTGCCCGGACAGGTGAATGAATTCACCATCGATCCGTTCCCGACAGCCAATGTGTTCAAGAAAGGACATCGCATTCGCGTGGATATCTCGAGCAGCAACTTTCCGC
>JBDUAX010000260.1:0-6670 GCA_040004455.1 Gemmatimonadaceae bacterium | reverse complement strand
GATCAAAAATGATGTCTTCAGGCGGAAATCCCACCTGCTCCGTAAGCAAATTGTACGCGCGCTGACAAATTTCAACTTTGCGTTCAGCAGAATCGGCCTGCCCTTGTTCGTCAAACGCCATCACGATTACGGCGGCGCCATATGCGCGTACCAATCGGGCCTGTCGCAGAAATTCAGCCTCACCTTCCTTCATCGAAATTGAGTTGACGATGCCTTTGCCCTGCAAGCACTTGAGACCCGCTTCGATTACGCTCCACTTGCTTGAGTCCACCATGATCGGAACCCGAGCAATATCCGGTTCCGATGCCACGAGATTCAAGAACGTCACCATCGCCTTCTCGGCATCCAACAACCCTTCGTCCATGTTGATGTCGATGATTTGCGCACCCCCCGCCACTTGTTGGCGCGCAACATCCAACGCTTCGGAATATTTGCCGTTCAGAATCAACCGCGCGAACTGTTTCGAGCCCGTGACGTTCGTACGCTCACCGACATTCACGAAATTCGTATTTGCGTTAATTGCGACAGGCTCGAGCCCGGACAATCGTAAATTCTGATCAATTTTCGGAATTTGACGCGGCTTTACACCACGTACAACACTCGCAATGGCCCGAATGTGATCAGGAGTTGTACCGCAGCATCCACCGACAATATTGAGCAAGCCGTGCTGGGCCCACTCGCCAATTGCCGCGGACATTGTTTCGGGCGTCTCGTCGTAACCACCAAAGGCGTTTGGCAAACCGGCATTCGGATGCGCACTGACAAACGTGTTCGACAATCGCGACAGGGCTACAACGTGTTCGCGCAGCTGCGCTGCCCCAAGCGCGCAGTTCAGTCCAATTGAAAGAGGATTCGCGTGCGCGACAGACGTCCAGAACGCTTCCGCTGTTTGTCCCGACAATGTGCGACCACTCGCATCGGTGATAGTGCCGGAAATCATCACCGGCACGCGTTCGTTCCCTTGCGCAAAATATTGGTTGATTGCGAAGAGCGCGGCCTTTGCATTCAACGTGTCGAAAATGGTTTCGACCATCAGCATGTCGGCGCCACCATCAATCAAACCGCGAATTGCGGTGTCGTATGCAGACACCAGCGCGTCGAATGACACATTACGTGCACCGGGATCATCAACAGACGGTGAAATCGATGCAGTGCGCGTCGTCGGTCCAAGTACACCAGCGACAAAACGTGGACGAGATGCGTCACGCGCTTCGAACTCATCGGCCACCGAACGGGCCAGCGCGGCACCCGCGAAGTTCAACTCGTACGACAACTCCTCCATTCCGTAGTCGGCCAACGAAACAGCATTGGAATTGAACGTGTTCGTTTCGAGAATATCGGCTCCGGCTTCCATGTACGCCGTTTCGATTTCGCGAATGAGCGCCGGTTTTGTGAGCAACAACAAATCGTTGTTGCCTTTGAGATCCGTCGGATAGTCGGCAAATCGTTCACCGCGATAGTCGGCCTCTTTCAAACCGTAAGTTTGAATCATCGTGCCCATTGCGCCGTCGAGCACCAGAATACGCTCACGTAAAAGTGAGTCGAGTCGGGCAAGGCGTTCGGATCGAGCAGTCGTTGTTGTAGACATCAGTTGGCCGGTGTTTTCTTCGATGAAACAGTAGGATTTGCTTTTCCAGGCTTCTCGCACAGCCAGAGCAGTACGGTCAGCGATTTCCCAGGCAATCGCGAAACAACTTTCCCTTTGAGTCCGCACTGCCTGGCCCACGCGAGCACTTCATCTTCCGCAAAACCAAGCCGCCGATGTTGGTGCTTGTTGCGCAGCTCTTCGAGTTCGTGCGGCGCGAAATCGACAATCAGCAATCGACCGCCGGCTTGCAGCACACGAGTTGCCTCGGCAATGACTGCCAGTGGTTCGTCGGCGTAATGCAATACCTGATGAATCAACACGAGATCGTGCGAGCCAGCGGCTGACGGCAGGCGATACATATCGCCCTGACGCGCCTGAACGTTTGGTTGCGACGATCGCTCCAGCGTTTCGCGGGCAATTCGCAGCATGTCATGACTCGTATCAATGCCGAGTGCGCGTTCGGCACGCGGACCAAGTAATTCGAGCATACGACCGGTTCCCGTTCCTACATCGAGAATACTCGCAATCGGCGTGCTACCGAGTGCCGACTGAATTGCGCGCTCAACTTCGGCCTCGTCGACGTGCAGCGAACGGATCGCATTCCAATTATCAGCCGACGAATTGAAATAGGCTCGCGCGCTAGCGGATCGTTGTTCTCGCACCGCCTGCAGCCGCTCGGCGTCCGAAACGAGGCGCGCATCAGCGTGGTCGAGGTGTTCGAACAGTTTCTGAAAAATCGACGTGGCTAACGGTGTGTCTGATAGTCTATAGAAAACCCACGATCCCTCCGGGATCCGCGAGACCAACTGCCCGTCAGTGAGGAGCTTGAGGTGTCGGGAAACGCGCGGTTGTGACTGGCCGAGTATGCGGCACAGCTCGGAAACCGTCGCTTCGCCGTGGGAGAGGAGGGCGAGAAGGCGAAGGCGCGTAGGTTCAGCGGCGGATCGGAGAGCGGTTAGTAGAGCATCCACACATCAATAGTGGCTTGCCGAGTTACGCATATCAAGATATCCTTATGGAAATTCTTCACGTTTAGCCAGAGAACGCTTGACCGCCATCGCTCCCGATTTGCCTGCCGCGACCAATCGGCCGCGTGCCAGCCAACTGTCCCGGCTTCTCGACCCCGAGCAAATCGTGGTGTTCGATGGCGCGATGGGCACCATGCTGTACGCGAAGGGCGTGTTCATCAATCAATGCTACGACGAACTCGCGTTGCGCTCACCCGACCTCGTGCGAGACGTGCACGCAGCCTACGTGCGAGCGGGTGCGGAAGTCATTGAAACGAACACCTTCGGTGCGAATCGCAGCAAGCTGACGCAATACGGATTGGAATCGCAGGTTAGGGCGATCAACAAACGCGCCGCCGAAATTGCGCGTGAAGCGGCTGGTGATGATCGGCTGGTTGCCGGCGCTGTTGGTCCTCTTGGCGTGCGTATCGAGCCGTTCGGACCGACTGCGCGAGAAGAAGCCCAGGCATTGTTTGCCGAGCAGATGTCGGCCCTTAAGGCTGGTGGCGCCGATTGTTTTGTACTCGAAACATTTGCTGATCTCGTTGAACTTGAGCAAGCGGTCATTGCAGCGCGACAAGTGGATGCGGGTATGCCGATCATTGCGCAGGCAACCATCGGTCCCGATCTTACCACGTCATTCGGCGCATCACCCGAAGACATCGCGCGCGAACTCGATCGTCTTGAAGTCGATGTGATCGGTCTCAATTGCTCCGTTGGGCCGCAGACAATTCTTGAGGCCATTGAGCGAATGGCGGCCGTAACGCATCGCAAATTGTCAGCGCAACCAAATGCCGGAATGCCGCGTGATGTTGGTGGACGTTCGATGTACATGGCGAGCCCCGAGTACATGGCGTCGTACGCACGTCATCTTATTCAGGCTGGTGCAAAGATCATTGGCGGCTGTTGCGGTACAACGCCCGATCACATCAAGGCAATGGTGGAGGGCGTTCGCCCACTCTCGCCACGCGGACTACGACAGAACATTTCAGTCACCGCGGAACTTCGCACACCGGGCGGCAAACCGCCGGCTGTTGGCGCCGATGTTGTGCCACTGATTGAGCGCTCTCGGTTTGGTGCAAAGCTCGCCGCTGGAAAGTTTGTTACTTCGGTTGAGATTGTTCCACCCAAGGGTATTGAGACGGTTCGACTTGAACAGGATGCGGCGGCGCTTGCGAAGGCCGGTGTTGACGCGATCAACGTTCCCGATGGCCCGCGCGCGCAGAGCAGAATGGGAGCGATTGCGTGCAGTTTGATTATCGAACGCAACGGCATTGAAGCGGTCACGCACTACTGCTGTCGCGATCGCAATCTGCTTGGCATGTTGAGCGACCTGCTCGGCGCCTCTGCATTGGGTTTGCGCAACCTGTTGTTGATTACGGGCGATCCGCCAAAGATGGGACCGTATCCCGATGCGACGGCCGTTTTCGACATCGATGCGATTGGTCTCACGAATCTCGCCAGCAAGCTGAATCGCGGTTTGGATCCGGGAGGCAACGCAATTGGATCACCGACACGTTTTGTTATTGGCGTTGGTGTGAATCCGGCGGCCATCGACGCTGCACACGAACTGAAGCGCTTTCATTGGAAAGTTGAAGCGGGCGCGGAGTACGCGATTACGCAGCCGGTGTTCGATCCTGATCAGCTGGAAACATTCTTGCGCAGCATTGAGGATGTGCGTATTCCGGTCGTCTCGGGAATCTGGCCGCTTGTTTCTGCGCGCAACGCAGAGTTTCTGGCCAACGAGGTTCCGGGCATCACCGTTCCCAACGAAGTGCTTACCCGTATGCGCAAAGCGAGCGAGAAGAGCAAGGAGCACGGAGTCGCGGAGGGTGTGGCGATCGCGCGTGAGATGCTGGAGCGTGTTCGCGGATCGGTGCAAGGGGTGCAGGTATCAGCACCATTTGGGCGAATCGAGTTGGCGCTTGAAGTTTTCGCTTAGTTGCAGTCGATCTGATTTCGCTGCGCAATGAAGACGTCCACGCGATGTGTTCACTAAATGCCCGCGTGCTACGAGCGCGGCTTACTCCAGACGCCCCAGCGACCGCCCAGGCCGTTGATGATTGCTCGTGTTGTTGCCATTTGAAGTGAAATTATCCACCCGGCCAGCCCAAGAATTCGCCGACGTGTGAATGGCAAGGCCAGGAGTACAATCACCACACCGACTGCAATCCAGCGTTCCTGAGTTGTGGCAATCAGCGCCAGTTGCACAGACAGCACCAGCATCGAAAGTGCGAACACCGCTCCCAGTGCAGGCGTCAATAGCCGCAGCACCTTGTGCGCAAAGAATTGCGCGGCAATCGGATTCCTTTTCACCGAGAGAAGGTCTGGGAGCAGTTCGCGTAGTTGCATCACGCCAGTAAGTGTGCGCGTCTTGCGCACACCTTCGTTGGTCGCGTCAAAGGTTCGCACATCGAAAGCTCGCGCCGCGTACGAGAATCCCACACGATGCCCGCGCAGCACCAAGGACATTGGGACGTAGACGTCGTCGAGCAAGGTTCCAGCTGGAACGACCGGCCATAACGCACGACGCGTGGCGTACACGGCGCCAGTCACGCCAACGCTCGAGTGAAGACGGGCTTCGTTATGACGCAGCCACTTTTCCATGGTCCAATACCAGTCGACTGGTGATTTACCTGCGGCATCGCCGCCCAGTTGCAACGCGCCGGAAACCGCGCCGAATCGTTGGTCTTCCAGCGACGCAACCAATTCGGGAATGGTACGCGTGTCATAACGCTGCTGCGCATCGGATAAAACGAGAATCTCGCCGCTCGCAATTCGAACACCTGCATTGAGCGCCGCGGCTTTTCCGCCAGGCGCATCGCCGACAACTGCGCGAACCCGTGAATCGATACCTTCCAAATCGGAAACGTTGCATTGCGCGCCTTCGGCATCGAGCGCAACAATCACTTCAACAAGGTGTGCCGGGTGATCCGTGCTCAGGAGATTCGCAATTCGTGCCGCAACTATTTCGGCGCGGTCACGCGTGGCGAGAATAACCGAAACCGAACGCTTGTGGGCGTTCGATCGATCGACGGACGATGAGCCGGAGAATTGTGCGAGTGCCCAAACGAGCAGCGGATACCCAAGCCAGATGGCGACAATTGCGCTCAGCGAGATCGCTGCGATGGAAGCGGATACGGTCACGCTTCCAAATCTACTCTACGCGAATGATTGCTACTCGCAGTGTCGCGGGAAGTACGCCGCCGTTTTCGCCGCGTAATTCGATTACCTGACTTCCAGTTTGCGTGCCTTCAAAGCTGAAGTAGCTGCTGGAGAACGCTCGCAGCTTGGCCACCGGAAGCAACGCCGAACCGAATGTGAATGCGCGGACACGGAGCGGCGTAACGTCGCCGAAGCGCGACGGATCGGCGGCGGCGAGCCCGGACATCATGTCTGGCATGTTCCAGCTTGGGAACGAAAGCTGTTCCCGAGTGGGATTCACTCCGCTTTGATCATCAATTGCGTTGGCCAGCGACCAATCCGCCAGCATTTCTTCAACCGGATGCCCTGTGCGCTGCGCGAGATTTGCGAGTCCAACAGCAGCACCGCCACGCACCAGATCTTTCAGCCAGGCCGATTCGTTGATTGCATAGTGATCGGCTGCCCAACGAACCAGCGACCAACCGCTTGCATAGAACGTAAAGTCACCGCTCGCGGCAGCGCCAATTGGCGTGAGTGTGTCAACGCCAGCGAAGAACTCGTGCAATACCGAAAAGTGTTTCCACATCATCAGTGGACGATCATCGCACTGGTAGATTTCACAGCGCACCGAACTCGCGTAGCCGCTATTGCCTTTCCAGGTTCCGCCGCCGTTAAACGTGCGGGAATAGAGTTCTTCAGCAATGCGGGCGGTGCTCTCTTCCAACCACGACTCTTCGAACGGAATGTTGTGCGAAAGTCGTTCGGCGAACGACGCGAGGTGCTTTGATTCATGCAGAACTGTGCTGCGCATCGAGCGACGCCACGCTTCTGGATCTTCATTGACGCTCGCAACGCGCGCGTAGAAGACTTCATCTTCATTGCTCGGTGCGAACGTGGCTTTCGGATAAAAGTTGCACGCCGTTGCGTAACC
>JBDUAX010000259.1:0-6690 GCA_040004455.1 Gemmatimonadaceae bacterium | reverse complement strand
TTCCTCGCATCGTATTTCTCTTTGACGTTGACAACACACTGTTGGACAACGACACCATTATCAAAGAACTTGGCGAGTACATGACGGAAAAACTCGGCGATGCACGCAGCAAACGGTATTGGGAAATATTCGAGAAGTGCCGAAATGAATTGGGCTACGCCGATTATCTCGGGGCACTGCAGGAATACCGACGCGAAAGTCCGCACGATCCGCAACTGCTCAAGATCTCGTCCTTTCTCCTGAGCTACCCGTTCAACGAAAGGCTTTTCGACGACGCAATTTCCGTCTTGCACTACGTTCGCAAATTCGGACGCGCGGTCATCCTAACCGACGGCGATGTTGTGTTTCAACCGCTCAAAATTCATCGGTCGGGCATTTACAGCGCGGTACTCGGCGACGTGCTCATTTACGTGCACAAGGAAGAGGAAGTTCAGGATCTCGAACGCCGCTTCCCTGCCGATCATTACGTGTTCGTCGACGACAAAATTCGGTTGCTCACTGCGATCAAGAAAATTCTGGGACAGCGCGTGACAACGGTATTCCCCAAACAGGGTCATTACGCGCGTGCGAAAGATGTTTCAACTTATCCGGCGGCCGACTATACCATCGATAAAATCAAGGAAATGCTAACGATTACCGCCGCCATTGTGAGCCAGATCAGCAGCAGCCATTGATTTGCTCCTGATCAATTTCCTTAAACGTTGAATGCTCGCAATTCCAAGCGCCGGGCCGATGGCAAGAATGGGAAACGTGTAGCGCCAGCCGACGGCGTTTACCAATGGTGGAATGATTTGAATAGTTATGGTCGTGAGCAGAAAACCCATTGACACTTGCAGCGTCAGTGCCGTGCCAACTGCGTGAGTTGGAACTTGCTCCGTTACCAATACGCTGAACTGCGCACTATCGGCGATCACGAAAAAACCCCACGCCAATGCGACGGGCGCCACTAGCCACCAACTGTGCCCATACGCGAAACCAATCAACAGCGCACACGCACCACTCGCAGCCATCGCCCACGTTACGAGTCGTGCCCGACCAATTCTGTCGGCAACGATTCCGCCCCAGATGCATCCGGCACCACCAACTGCGATTACACCAAATGCAATTATTGCAGACAGGCGCGAATTCGCGGTGCCATGTGTTGCGAGCGCATGCTCGGTATCACTCGCGGCAAGAAAAGCTGGAATCCATGTCCAAAACGAATACAGTTCCCCCATGTGCCCCAGGTATCCGCCAGTTGCCAAACGATACTCACGCACGCGAAACACCTGCGCAACACGCGACCATGCAAAGGGTCGCGCGGGAAATTCGTAGGGACCGTCGCTGTATCCAATCCAGATAATTACTGCGGCCAGAAGCGCGCTGCACGATGCAAGTAGCGTTACGATCGACACCGTTGCCGATGGAAAGGCCTGAGCCAAATACGGTGACGCTTTTCCGATTGTCAGCGCGCCAACAATTGTACCTACGGCCAGCCCACGACGGGCCTTGAACCAGGTGGACGCCATCTTCATGGCCGGCGGATAGACTCCCGCCAAAAAACATCCCGCCAGGAATCGCGACGCATAAATGATTGGCAGTGAAGTCGCGAATGCCATTGGCAAATTTGCAATAGCGCCGCACACCGCTGCGATTGCAAAAAGTTTACGCGCAGGAAAAATGTCAGCGAAATTCAGCAGTGCGCTGAATGCAGTGCCGAATACAAAACCAAGTTGTACCGATGTTGTCAGCCACGCGACTTCACTCGCCGTTAGTCCCAACATTGTTCGTAGTTGGGGCCCAACCGCGCTACCCGTAAACCAAAGTGCCATTCCCAACAACTCGGCAGTCGCCAATGTCGCGAGCATGCGCCACCGAGCCGGCGCAAAGTCTCCCTCGGGAATAGTTTTCTCGCTCGCGACGCCTGTTAGGCTCATGAAAAGTGATGTGACGGATCGTTCCGCGGTTCTTTCCTGTAAGCGCGCTATTGCGGCGCCGGACTTTGCACTGAATAGTAAAGGAATACGCCTTTCCAATGTCTTGCTGTTTCGCGTGTCCCTGGCAGCCGCGCCATTGGCCCGGGCTCACGCACAACGCGGTACAATTGCAGGCAGGGTGTCCGACACAATGGGTGTGGTACTGGAGAGTGTTCAAGTGCTGTTAATGGACACCAGGTCGCGTCGCCGCACTTCGGGAGTTGCGTCTTCACATTTTCTGACGCGCGTTGAAATTGCGAAACTCAATCCGACTTCATTGTCGCACGTTGTTGAGCGCATGAAAGGGCGCTCGGGCGGCTGCACCGATCCGAACGTATATATGGATGGCGTGCCGGCGTTTGCGAGTGAAGGTGCTGCCAGCAGCGGCTAAGTGCGTTGTGCTGTTGTGGACGCGCGAACGATAGCACGACCCTATTTCGAGACTTCAATTCGCTTCAAAAACAAACGGGATCACCACAGTTGGTGATCCCGTTTTCGTTGCGGCAATCTCCGCTGAAATTGAATTCAGCGGGTGTTTGCAAATTGTCAGGCCTTCCGACGACGACGCGCTGCAACCGCGACCGCCAGCAATCCTGCGCCCATCAATGCATACGTTGAGGGTTCCGGAACAACTGCGTTGGCGCCAACGTCATCCCTGCCGACAGTCAGTCCATGCCAGTTTTCGTTGTCCAGAATTGAGTAGGTGAACGAGGTAAACGTTCCGTTCAGTCTAATCGTACCGCTGAACTCATTACCGGTGATAATGTTGCCTGCAATGCTGTTCGTTCCAGAACCCCAGGCAGCTTGGTTGCCGGCTCCCGTGTTGCTCGACAACAGCGCAAACCCGTTCGCCCCGAAATCGTAGTGAACCGTCGCGCCGCCATTGCCAACGCTGATGAACGAGATAAGCGGGTTCGTCACGGCCGAGCCAAACGTAATCGTGCCGGTGTGTACGGCCGTGTATTGAATGAAGCCGTTATTCGTTGGCCCAGCTACTCCGGCGCTCGTGTACGCGGCCGGAAGGCAAAAGAACGCGTAGTTACAGTTCGGCGACGAGGTTACTCCAGCGGTGCGAGTGGTGCCGTCGGAAAGCTGGTAGCCGTCCATGCCACCGCTGTAAGCGATAGTAGTAGCGCCTATCGTTCCGGACATCGTGCCACCTGGCGTGCTGGCTGTAGTCCAGTTTGCCCAGGTCTGGGCGGATGCTGCAGACGGAAGTGCTATCATTCCGGCGGCGACTGTTGCAGAAACGACCTTCAGGATTTTGCGCATCGAATTTGGGGTTATGCTGGAAACGGAACTTCATCGTACCGGTTACTGGCAATTTCGATACCGCACACAATCTCGTTGTTATCTGCAGTAATCTTGCTGCGCCACAATGAGTTACATCGACCTCTTCCATTTCATTCCGATCGCTTCAGCAAAGAACTGTGCCACAAATCCATCATTTTGTGTTGCGTAACGGCGTAGCTGTTGAGAGATGCGAACATGACAACGGAGCCTCAATCGCGTCAGGTACTGACGCAAAGAAAGCGGGAACACCAAAGTTTGGTGCTCCCGCTTTTCATGCAACGCAAACCGCAGCAACAGCTACCTGAACAGTTTGTCCTTCGCGTCAGGTCGGCGACGACGCCCGGCCGCAATACCAAGCGCCAACAGCCCCGCACCCATTAACGCGTAGGTCGACGGCTCTGGGACCACGTTGGCAGAGTCCAACACCCCAACTTCCTGCACCCCAACAGTCAGTCCGTGCCAGTTTTCAGCGTCGAGCACTGAGTAGTTGAAGGAATTGAACGTTCCGTTCAACCTGATTACGCCGCTGAATTCATTTCCTGTGAGAACGTTGCCTGCAACACTGTAAGTGCCGGGTCCCCACGCGGCTGCATTGCCGGTGTTGCTTGAAAGCATCGTGAACGCGTTCCCGCCGAAGTCGTAACGCACTGCCGCGCCTGGTTGGCCGACACTGATGAACGCAATCAGCGGATTCGTAACCGCAGTGCCAAATGTGATAGTTCCCGTGTACGTGCGCGTGTATTGAATGAATCCGCTGTTGGTCGGCTTCACGACGCCGGCGCTCGTGTACGGCTGTGGCAAACAGTAAAACGCGTAGCTACAGTTCGACGACGGCGTCACACCGGCCGTTCGAGTTATGCCGTCAGAAAGTTGATAGCCGTCAAGACCGCCACTGTAGGCAATCGTCGTCGATCCAAGCGTGCCCGACATCGTTCCGCTTCCAGTGTTGCCCGAGGTCCAGTTAGCCCAGGTCTGCGCGGAAGCGAGGTCGGAAGTGGTGAGCATGGCCACAGCAGCAACGAGAGCCGTGAACTTGAAGGTATTGCGCATCGACGAAGGACTGAATGGTGAGCGAGCAACCGTGCTCACTAAACACTTCCAACGCATCACCGACGTAACAATTCGAATCGTCTGAGAGAGGTTCGTCCGTGAGGACGAATGCATCTCTCTCTCAATTTAATGACGGGGCTCCAATCGCCGGTCCTTCGACAAGTAGTCAACTACATAATCGCGTACAGCCATCTCCAATGACGTAACCGGATTGTCGTAACCAGTCGCGCGCAATTTCTTGATGCTCGCTTCGGTGAAATACTGGTACTTGTCGCGAATGTTTTCGGGGATGTCTACAAAATCGACGGCGCGTTCCTTGCCAAGCGCCGTAAATATTGCGTCCACCAGCGACAACCACGTATTCGCCTCGCCACTTCCAATGTTGTACAAGCCACCGGCACTCGGCGTCATGGCCAGGTGCAGTGTCATTGCAACGGCATCCTTGATGTACAGGAAGTCGCGTTTCTGTTCGCCGTCGCGATAGTCGTCGCGGTGACTGCGAAACAGTTGCACACGCCCAGTCGATTGGATTTGCCCGTACGCTTTGTGCACAAGCGAACGCATATCACCCTTATGCGCCTCATTCGGGCCAAACACGTTGAAGTACTTGAGACCGACGATGTGCGGCAGCAGTCCCGCGCGCGTCGCGTACTGATCGAAAATTTGTTTTGAGTATCCGTACGCATTAAGTGGACGCAGCTTGGCGAGCGCCGCCACGCTTTCATCGGTGTCGCTCATGCCGGCCGAACCGTCACCATATGTCGCAGCACTCGACGCGTACACAAATCGCACCGCGTGATCGCGCGCCCAATGCGCCAATGTTTTTGTGAACTCGAAATTGTTGTGCATGAGGTAACCCGCATCGAGTTCGGTGGTTGACGAGCACGCGCCCATGTGCAACACCAGATCGAACGTGCCGAGTTGTGCAGCATGTAGTCGCTCGAAGAGGTCGTCCGCGTCCACGTAGTCCTCAAACCTGAGCCCCACCAGGTTGCGCCACTTTTCGTCGGTGCCAAGCCGGTCGGCAATGACAATGCGCTCCACGCCGTGTTGATTGAGCGCCCAAACCAGCGCGCTACCGATGAACCCGGCGCCGCCGGTTACGAGAACGCGGGCGGGAAGGACGTGGAGAGGCGGCAGCAGTAGTGACATGCCGAACAAGGTACTGCCGGTTGAAACTGTTTCTAGGGACTACCGTATCCGATACCATAGTGATATCACTATACTATCATTTACCCCCTCCTCCACGAGGATTTACATGTTTCGCGAGAACGAAGTCCGCCCGGCCCCCGGTATTTTCATGGCATTGGTGCTCTTCCTGAGCATGGTTGGCGGTGTTGCGCTCATCATCACCGGTGCCCGGACCGCAACGCCCGTCCTCGCGGCAGGCGGCGCGTTGCTGCTGGTTGTCGCGCTCTTTGCATTGAACGGCTTGTTCACGGTGCAGCCCAATGAGAGCAAGGTGCTCACGCTTTTCGGTACGTACAAGGGTACTGCCAAACAGCCCGGGCTCTGGTTCACGAATCCGTTTATAACGAAGAAGGCGGTTTCACTTCGCGTGCGGAACTTCGAGACCGCGAAACTCAAAGTGAATGATGCGCGCTCAAACCCAGTTGAAATCGGCGCGATTGTTGTTTGGAAAGTGATCGACTCGGCTGAAGCAATTTTCGAAGTCAACGACTACGAGAAGTACGTCACCATGCAGAGCGAGTCGGCGTTGCGTGCGTTGGCTTCATCGTATCCGTACGATCATCATGGTTCTGGTGACATCGCACTCAGCACGCACACGGTGGAAGTTTCGAAGGGTTTGATGGACGCGTTGCATGAGCGTTTTGCGAAAGCCGGCGTGGAAGTTCTCGATGCGCGCATCAGTCACCTGGCCTACGCACAGGAAATTGCTGCAGCAATGCTGCAGCGCCAGCAGGCTGGTGCCATTGTGGCCGCGCGTCAGACCATTGTTGAAGGCGCGGTTGGTATGGTGGAGATGGCGCTTGAACAACTCAGCGCACGCAAGATCGTCGCACTTGATGATGAACGTAAAGCGTCGATGGTGAGCAACCTGCTGGTAATTCTGTGCTCCGAACGTTCGGCGCAGCCGGTGGTGAATGCGGGCTCGCTGTACCAGTAGTCGAACGGATTTTACAGATGGCTGAACGCAAATCGTTTCTGCTGCGCGTAGACCGCGACACGCTTGATGCGGTGCAACGCTGGGCAAATGACGACCTGCGCAGCCTCAATGGGCAAATAGAATTCCTGCTTCGGCGCGCGTTGCAGCAAGCGCGACGCGCTCCGAATGCTGGAGAATCATCGGCGACGGATGTTGGTGATATTGTAACCGGTGCCTCCGGCGACTCCCCGCCTGAATAAGTCAGTCACACTCATCATTTCGACC
>JBDUAX010000655.1:0-2018 GCA_040004455.1 Gemmatimonadaceae bacterium | reverse complement strand
ACAATAACGCGATCGCCTTCGCGCGCAGTACGCAAAAGCAAACGCGCATTATCAGTATTTTGCAGGGCATGCTCAGCGTTCACGATGATGTTGAGCAATACCTGTTGCAATTTTTGTCGATCCCCAATGACGTGTGGTGACGTGGGATCGACCACGACGGTGACTTCGATATTGGCGTTCCGCAATTGGTACGCGCGAAGTCGCACCGTTTGTTCGAGGAGGGAGTTGATGTCGACAGGGCCGGTTGTTGCGCCCTCTTTGCGCGCGAACAGCAGCAAATCGCGAATTACTGTGGTGGCGCGATCGCTTTCGCGCTTGATGAGTTGAACCGCTTCCCGCTGGTCGTCGCTCATCGGTTCGTCGAGCAGCAGTTGCGCGAATGCGGAAATGCCGGTGAGTGGGTTGTTGATTTCGTGCGCAACGCCGGCCACGAGTTCGCCCAGCGCCACCATCTTTTCGTTGTGGCGGATTTGCGCTTCGGCTTCGTGCTCAGCGGTCATGTTGCGAACGCTGACGACTTGTCCGACAATCGTCCCGTCTTCCGATGTGATCACGTTCTGTGTCATCGCGGCAGGGAATTCGGTTCCGTCGCGACGACGGTGAATGCGCTCGGTGAGCAGCAATCCAAGTGCTTCGCTTTCACTCGCGCCCACCGAATCGCTGGAACTGACCGATGCAATTTGCGGCAACACCAGCAGATCGAGGGTAGCGCCAGTGATTTCCGCGAGCGACCAGCCGTATTCGCGAAGAGCCGCCGGATTGGCGTAGCGAACTACTTGTCGGTCGAGGATGAAAACTGGCTGTTCCATTGTCGTGAGTGCGGTGGCGAGCATGCGTTCGCGCTCACGTGCGTAGCGTTCTTCTTCGTCAAGCAGGAGTGCGTCACAGGCCAACGCGAGTGATGCGCTCAAGCGCTCGAGTGTGGTGCGCATGGTGTTACCAAGTCGCGCGCTCGCGGGCATGCTGGCCAGCATGACTCCCAGCGTGCGATCTCGTGCAATGAGTGGTACGACCAGCGCCCATTCGTCCGGTACTTTGTCGAATAGATGTTCTGGCGCGAGGTCGCGCAGCGTTTGCACTTCGACCGGTTTTCCGTCGGGCGCAACTGATTTTACGCCCGCGTTCCCTGACGGTCGATGACCGATCAGCGCATTGAGTGTACCGCTGGTGGCAACGTATTCCATGCGACCGTCGCGTCCGCGTGAAACGCCAATGGCTTTGCCCGCCGTGGGAACAACGCGATCGAGCACTTGCAGGAGTTTGGCCGCGCCCGCGTGCAGTCGATCGGAGCGGAGTGTTGCGCGTGCGAGTTCAGCGGCAGCTTCGGCGCGTTGCCGTTCGACGTTTTGAGTGCCGAACAATCGTGCGGTTTCGAGAACGGAGCCTGCGTGGCGAGCGAGGATGCTAACGAGATCGAGATCCTGCAGGTCGAACGTTGCGTGATCGGCGCTTGTTAGTCGAAGCACGCCAATTGAGTGTTCGCCGAAACGAATTGGCGCGCACAGTTCGACGTGCTGATGTCTGGATTTCGTGTCGAACGCATTCGACATGCCAATGCGCGGAATGCCGGAAACAAATGTGGCGCGTGCAATTTCCAGATCGGATTCGTTGCACTGTTCGACTGGAATGACCTCGCCATTCAGCGTTGAGAATACGCAACGCAGTGCGCGCGCTTGCGGAAAAAACAAATCGCAACGCGGCGCCGGAACAACATGCGTCACGGCATTGGCGATTGCTGGCAGCAGTGTGTCGCGTGAGACCAGGCTCGTCAGCTGCTGCTGTGCCTGTGCGAGTGCTGTTAGTCGCGCAGCGCGTGTTTCGAGATCGGCGACGTAACCAACGTGCCGAAGCGCAACGGCAATTTGCGTCGCGAAACTTGTGAGAAGCAGTCGTTCACTTTCGTCAAACGATTGCGTGGTGCGATAGCGAATCGCAAGAACGCCGCGTGGCCGGTCGCCAATGATGAGCGGGAGCGAAGCGATGGAGCGAATGCCTTCGCGTCGCAGCGGTTCGTTCAA
>JBDUAX010000258.1:0-6699 GCA_040004455.1 Gemmatimonadaceae bacterium | reverse complement strand
TGTTCATCCAGTAGAGCACTTCCTTGTTGCCGCGCAGCATGCCGTACTGCTCGCGGGCTATGCGTTCAAGCACAGTGTCGTTCTTCAGCACCGCTGTCTTTTCTCTCGCGAGCGAATCGACTTCCTGATGCAGCGCCTTTACCTCGACGTCAAGTTGATCGCGCCTGGCGTGCTGCGCGAACACCGCGCGCGTGCCATACTCGCCCCCTTCAACGGCAAACCACGCTAACGCACACACGGCCACCAGCACTAGGACGCGATTAAGCAAAGCGCGCCATTTCGGTTGTTGGGTTTTGGTGGCCATGAATGTTTGTCAGCTAATGCGCTTACAAACCGAACAGCGCGCCGCCCGGATACTCGGCGATTGCACCAAGCTGTTCTTCGATGCGCAACAACTGATTGTATTTCGCCACGCGATCGGAACGCGATGGTGCTCCCGTTTTGATTTGGCCCGCCCCCGTTGCGACCGCCAGATCGGCGATGAATGTATCTTCAGTTTCACCGGAGCGATGCGAGATGATGCTGTTGTACCCGGCCGCGCGCGCCAACTCGATTGCTTCGAGTGTTTCAGTAAGCGTGCCGATTTGATTGACCTTGATAAGAATTGCGTTCGCGATGTCTTCTGAAATTCCCTTCGCGAGAATTTCGCTGTTGGTGCAGAACAAATCATCACCAACAAGTTGGCAGCGATCGCCCAAGGCTTCGGTCAACATTTTCCAACCTTCCCAATCGCCTTCTGACATGCCGTCTTCAATTGAGACAATGGGATATTCCTCAACCCAACCGCGATAGAGCTCGACCATCTCTTCGCGCGAACGCGCTTTCGCGCCGCTCTTTTTGAAGTTGTATTTGCCGTCGCGATATAGCTCGCTGGCAGCGACGTCCATTGCCAGCGCGACGTCATGTCCAGGACGAAAACCCGCGGCTTCAATTGCCTGCACAATGATCTTGAGTGCGTCTTCATCGCTGCCCAGGTCAGGCGCGAATCCGCCCTCGTCGCCAACACCCGTTGCGAGCTTCCGACCAACCAGAACCTTCTTGAGCGCGTGAAAAACTTCCGTGCCCATGCGCAGACCCTCGGCGAATGACTCGGCGCCAACAGGAACAACCATGAACTCCTGAAAGTCCACGGTATTCGTTGCGTGCGCACCTCCGTTGATAATGTTCATCATTGGAACAGGCAACGTACGCGCCATCGGTCCACCCAGGTAACGATACAGTGGTAACCCGGTTTCGACCGCAGCGGCACGAGCAGTGGCCATTGAAACGGCGAGCAATGCGTTAGCGCCTAAACGACCCTTGTTTTCCGTGCCGTCGAGTTCGATCAGCGAACGATCGATGGAGATTTGATCGCTCGCATCGTCGCCATTCAATGCGTCTGCTATTTCGCCATTGACGTTTTCAACGGCCTGCAGCACACCTTTGCCGCCGTAGCGTTCTTTGTCGCCATCACGCAATTCAACGGCTTCTCGCTCACCAGTTGATGCACCACTTGGAACTGCTGCGCGACCAGCTGCTCCAGTTTCGAGAACGACATCCGCTTCGATAGTGGGATTGCCGCGGCTATCGAGGATTTCGCGAGCAGTAATGGAGACGATGGAGGCCATGAATTGGGCAGTTGATAAAGTGAGTCGTCAGGTGCGCCGAAAACGCGATAACGAGATTGGAAAAACTAAGCGGTTGCTTGAACTGGAGCGATTGCGGCGCTTTTACTGCCAGTGCCAATCAGTGCTGGGTTCACACCATAAATGTCCCGCAGCGCTTCCCCCATTTTGACGCGTACACGTTCGCCGAGTTCGTCGCGATCTTCGTAGGTCATCCCTTCGGTCGAAATTGGCTCAAGCAAATGCACGTGCACAGTTCCCGATTTCCCCTTCAAGGAGCCGCGTGGATTAACAGCAATGGTGCCGTACAAAATGACTGGAACGATTGGCACGCCGGCTTGAATGGCGAGAACGAACGGTCCTTTTTTGAACGGGCGAAGCGCGTAAGAATCGCCGCGTGTGCCTTCGGGATACACGACCACCGAAGCACCTTCACGAATGCGCTTTGACGCATCGTCGTAGGAAGAGAACGCAGCTTTCCGGTTTTCGCGATCGATGTAGATAACTCCAACAGCGCGAGCGGCAGCACCAAATATCGGCACTTTCTCGACTTCGCGCTTTGCGATAAAACCAACATTCGGCAGCGAATCGAGCAAAGCGGGAATGTCGTACCAACTCACGTGGTTCGCGATGTACACATAGGGCTGTTTCTCGTCGATGACTTCGACGTTGTGTCGAATAACAGTTACACCCGTCGCGCGCAGAATCGCGCGACTCCACCAGCGGGGCGCCATATCGAAAACGCCACCGACAGTGCGCGGTACGCGAAATAACTGAGCCAGCAAAACCATCGTTCCGAGAATCAGCGTTCCGCCGATTAGCGCGATGTAGGCGCGAAGAGTGCTCATTGCGTAGAAAAGTGGTCGTGCCCGACCGGTAATTCAACGCGCGCGGCCGATTCCTGTACCGCTTCCACCATTCCGACCAGCGTGAACTCGATTTCGAATTGACGACGAAAATCGGTTGCGATTTCTTCGCCGCGGTTGGCGGGCAGCGCCACGAGCAATTCGTACTCCTCCCCAGCCGCCAACGCATCCTGCACCGACACCGATTCGAAGCGTGGCACAAGTTCGGGGCCTACCACACATTGGACAGCGCTCGCGGCACTCAGGTGCCGGGCATCTGCGGCCAGACCGTCTGATATGTCGATCATGGCGTGCGCGCCGTGAGCCGCCAACCACTGTCCTTCGCGCACACGTGCAACAGGGGCGAGGAACCGTTGCCTGGCCCAGTCTGCGGGTTGTTCCGAACGTTCCCAAGCCGCGACGGCCGCAGCAGGCCCACCCAGCTTGCCGGTCACGTAAAGAGCATCGCCAATTTGGGCGCCGCTTCGGCGAACGGGTTTTGCACTGTAGCCAATGACAGTGAGCGTACACGAGAACGACGCCCCGCGTGAAATGTTACCCCCGACAATGCGCGCATTGACGGAAGCGACGGTCGCTTTGATACCGGTCGCAAATTCGCGAATGTGTTCGCGCCAGATTGTTGGAACGACCAGTGAAACGAGAATCGCATTCGCAGTAGCACCCATTGCGGCCAAATCACTGAACGCAGCGGTTGCGGCTCGTGCACCCGCGTCACGCGCTGATATCCATTTGCGACGAAAATGCACGTCTTCAACCGCAGCATCTGTGCTGACCAATAGTTGCATTCCCGCGGGAACTGATAACACTGCCGCGTCATCGCCAATTCCTTCAGCGAATTCACCCCACTCCGCCAGCATTGCGCGAATGCTGTCGAACTCGGCACCAGGACCCATCGCACTGTTCGTTTGCGAGTGTTCGATCATGGAAGGCCACCGTCGCTGTTCCGACTCAAGCGCACCAGTCCGTTGGGAGTCGCGACCCAGACCCAATCACGACTGATTGCAACATCAAGCGCGGCGCCCGGTAAATCGAATGAGCTGCTGAGCATTCGAGACGGCCCGAGATGATCGGGACGCGGCATTGCCAACAGTCCTTCACTACCAGCGAGAAAGATCATGCGATCGTCCATCGCCATTGCAGAAACTCGGCCGACCGGACGAGGATCGAGTGCGATAACGCGTGTTGGCGCTGCGTTACCCCGTGGCGACAGTCGTAGAATTTCGTTATCGGTGGCGATGATCAACAGTGAGTCGCTCCACGCGAGCGCGCGAATTGGACCCCGCATTGCCGCATCACCATTCTCGATGCGTTGCAAGTTGCCGGTTGTGGTATTCAGCGCGTACAGACCGTCGTTGGAGCCAATCCACAACGTGTCGCCAACTGGTTGCAACGCGTAAACCGCATTCCCCTGCAACAATTTTCGACTGATACCACGTGTTCGTGTATTACGTGGCGCTGCATTCGGCGCCCCACTGTCACTTACGTACGCCAACCCGGCAGCAGTGCCGGCCCACGCGCCGTTTTCCTGGGCCGCAACGGCGTACACAACGTCGGACGGTAGTCCGTCGAGCGCACTCCAGGCAACCATTTCGGATTGGCCGTCGAGTTGCGTAAGTATCAGTCCATGATCAGTTCCCATCCACGCGCGCGAACCACGCAACGAAAGATCGAACGACCGAACACCAATCAGCGGTACGCTGAGTGTGCCCTCAATCCAACGCCACTGCTGCAGGTCATTCGTAGCGGTCGTAAGTCCGGAGCGCGTTCGCTGTGCACCGAGTGGTCCAGTCCACACTCCGTTGGCAGCGATTGCAACACTTCCCACTCCACGCTCCATCAATCCGAAACGCAGTGCCGTTGCTTGTTGAAATGTTGGATCAACTCTCCAGAGTCCTTCCGTGCTGGTACCAAGCCACGCCTCGCTCGCGCGATCGGGGCTGAGCGCACCGCTCGTGACGGTGAATTGGGGTAAGGGCCGGTTTGCAAGTTGCTCGCGCATCAAGAACAACTGTTGATTTCGCAATGCAGGAAATTTGCGATACACATCGTTCAGCGTGCTGGGTGCGGCAAACTTTACAGTGGCTGGCAGTCGCGGACCAATGGGCGTAACTCCACCGGTACGCGAAACGCGCGACCACTCACCGTTTGCGCGCACAAACGCTTCGTTCGCGTTGCCGGTTTCGAATGCAATGGCGTCGGGAGCGGCGAGCATGATGGTGCGCTGCAATTGGTCATTCTGCGGCCGATAGACGTACAAGGTGCCACTGGTGCCAAACCAGACTGCATCTTCAACCGGATCAGCAGCCATTGCGGTGATGCGTTCGCCGCCCATGATCGCCTGACCGGTGAACGGGCGTTCCCACGTGTTGAATACGCGATCATAGATGGCAATTCCGCCGCTTGTTACAGCGAAAACCGATCGACGAGATATCGCAATTCCGCGTACATCGTTGAATTCACCAATCACTCGTCGTTCGTCGCGCGACATTACAATTGGACGTCCACTATCACCGCTTGAAGCGCCAGTGCTACCGACCGAGCCGGATGCACATGCGGACGCTAACGCGCATGCCAGTACGAACGAAGCTGTCGCGAAGCGCGCCATGCTCGTTGTCAGATTGTGTTTAATGCGTTGCCCTGCAGAAAGCTTCAAAGCGCCGGCAGCTGTGCGAGGATTGGTGCGGGTAGCGTAGTTCCAGCTGAAAGCTCGCTCCACGCGGCGGGCATTGCCACCAAAACCTCATCGAGTGTGACACCTCGCACAGAGCCGTCGCGCCCGGTCGCGAGTTCAGCTGCTCGGCCATGAACCCAGGCGCCAATAGCGGCCGCGTCGCGCGGTGATGCACCGTGACCCAGGAGTGCGACGATAATGCCCGTCAGGAGATCACCGCTGCCGCCTGTGGCGAGAACGGGCGTTCCGCGTGCCACGATGATGGGCAAGGCTTCGTTAGGGGAGACAACGACCGTAGGAGTGCCCTTGAGCAGAATGCAGGCACCAGTGCGAGTCGCAAATTGTTGTGCTTGTTCGACGCGACCTTCGAGCGTTTCCGCCACGGCCTCGCCAATAAGTCGCGCAAACTCACCAACGTGCGGAGTGCAGACGACGGGACGGTTCGCAGCGATGGCGCTCAACCGGCTGATCGCGTGTGCCGACGGCGACGCTGGCTCAATAATTTCGTCGAGGTCCGCATCGGCGTTTTCGGCGCCTTGCGCAATGAGCGTCAGGGCATCGGCATCGAGCACGCTGGGCACGCCATGAGTTGCGCTGAGTACTGCGTCCAAGCGCCGATTTGATTTTGTGGAACGACCAAAGCCTGGACCGATCGCGGCCGCGTGAACGTCTCTGGGTGACTCACTCCATTCGCGAGCGACGGCCTGCGGCACAGCGATTTGCAATGGCAACACGCTGTCCTTTGCGACGTACGCGTATACAAGTCCCGCACCTGAGCGGAGGGCCGCGCGTGCCGCGAGAACAATTGCTCCGGCCATTCCGTGATCGCCACCGACAATCGCAATGCGTCCGCGTTTTCCCTTATGCGAATTCCATGAAATCTGCGGCACCATTGGCGCGAGCATTCGCGGCTCGGCCAGCAACCACGCGCCATCATTCTTTTCCGCGTGATCGCCAAGTCCGATGTCGAATACGACTACCTCACCAACCTGGCCCCGCTGCAGAACGTGCGCGCGTTTCATTGTGCCGAACGACACGGTTATGTCGGCGCGCACAGCGTCGCCAGCTATTTCTCCCGTTGTCGCATTGAGCCCGGTTGGCAAATCCAGTGCGACAACAACATCGCCTTTCTGCGCGGCACTGTTTATTGCGCGTGCGGCAGCATGTTCGGCGTCACGAAGCTCGCCTCGTTGACCGGTGCCGAGAATTCCGTCGACAATGATTTGCGGTTTCATGACGACCTGGCCCTGATTACCCAACACATTATTTGGAGCTCTTGTGGGCTCGCCCACGCTTTTGGCACGCGTTAGGCGAAGCAGTTCGGCAGCGCGCTTCGCATCATCGGTTTTCGGTGCGCCTACCGCATGGACAATGACATCAACTCCGGCTTCGCGCAGCAACGACGCCACCACGTAAGCATCACCACCGTTGTTGCCGGTGCCCGCGTACACAACGGCACCATTGGGCAATGTTTCAGGGAATTCCTGCAGAATGAAATTTGCCGCGGCCGAGCCCGCAGAATGCATCAACGACCATGAGTCAATTCCGGCTGCGATGG
>JBDUAX010000654.1:0-2024 GCA_040004455.1 Gemmatimonadaceae bacterium | reverse complement strand
GGGGGTTGAAAAGTACTCAACCGCGGTTGATTATACTGCAGATAGTCAACCGTGGTTGAATATCGTCGGGATTCCTTCAAACGTACACCGGAGTACACGATGCCAGTAATTCGCGCGGCCGATGCCGCCCATTTTGAAATTCCCGGACTATCTGTTTCCGGATTGGCCTCACCCAGTCGAGGCACGAAGGTGACCAGTGTGTGGCGCATTACGCTGCCTCCGGAGACGCCCAGCGTTCCTCATTCAATGGACAAGGAAGAGATTTTTGTGGCGTTAAGTGGTTCGGCGGTGCTGACGCTGCATGGAGAGGATCACGATGTACTTCCGGGTGATACCATCGTTGTACCTGCCGACGAAATATTCGGGCTGGCCAATCGTGGGCCCAATCCGTTTGTGGCTATCGCGGTTGCGGGCGCTGGCGTGCAAGCGCGCATGACCAGCGGCGAGAGATTTGCGCCGCCGTGGACGCTGTGACGTGCACGATCTATTCTTTCGCTTTCGGCAGCGCGTTGAAGACCGCCGATAGTTTTGACCACAACGGATCGGCACGATTGCGAGTATTCACCACCAACTGATTTCGAACGTGTTGGCTCGCCGATGAGAACGTTGCGGAATAGGTAATGACGGAGCTTGGCACATTTTTGTCGACGACAGTTACATCCGCGCTGATTGTCATGGTGCTGTCGCCGACAATCGTGAGCGGCGCTGTTACGACGCTTCCGTGACGCGAACGTTCAGTGGCAATGACAAAACCCTGCGAAATCAAGGCGTTGGTCGCCGTTTCAAGCGCGTCGGCGGCGTCGAGTTTGACGATGGCGAAGAGGCCGTCCGTTGCGTGAGACGCAGGGTTGCTTTTCGATTGTCCGGATTGATGAATGCAGGCCGTCATAAACATTGCAGCGGCGATTGCCAGGTTGATGCTGGGCTTAGGAACTCGAATTGAGCGCATGCGGGAGTTTGATCAGAAGGAGCAGCGACGCTGTTCTGCGCAAGGGTTGCGCGGTGGAGTCTGCGTGGCGTAGCGTTCGGCGACAAAGCGTGACGTGGTACTGCGCGAACAATACAGGAACATCATGAAAGCATCGACCTTTATCGCGACGAGCCTGGACGGCTATATCGCACGACTCGATGGAGCGCTGGATTGGCTACCAGAAAGCCCGGAAGAACACGGGTATACCGAGTTCATTGACAGCGCTGATGTGATCGTTATTGGGCGCAAGACGTTCGATACCGTGATGTCGTTTGGTGGCTGGCCATACGGTGACAAGCAGGTAGTGGTATTGAGCAGTCGGGCTGGGGAACTGAGGGCGCCGGACGGAGCGAAGTGCGAGTTCATGTCGGGAACGCCGCACGAAATTGTGGCACATCTGAGTGGACGTGGTTTTCAGCACGCGTATGTGGACGGTGGCGCTACTGTCACGAAATTTCTTGAAGCGGGATTGTTGCAGCGAATGATTGTTACGCGCATTCCGGTGCTGATCGGAAGCGGAATTCCGTTGTTCGGCGAAATGTCGCGCGATATTCGGTTTGAGCACGTCAGGACGCAGTCGTACAAAAGCGGGTTGGTACAAAGTGAGTATGTGATCTCCAATGGCGGTGTTGTTGTTGATCGTGAGCATCACGCGAAATCGTGCGGAACTGCGTCCGAAAATCGTCCATGAAGAAGTACTCACAGACATCACCAACATGACAACACAAAATCTGGGGCTGATCATCGCTGCCTTTGTATTCACAGCAATCGTGGGTTTCGTCATTTACAGATTTGGCGGAGGTAGTCCTCTATCGACGCAAGTCTACAATATGAAGACAATGGACCAAGCAAAATCTGAAGTGCAACGACAGTCAATTCTCTTGAAAGAGTGTTACGCCGTTCCAAAACTTGAGTGGTTTGCAAAGAAAAAGGTTCTCCCGATGCTTTTCTATCGCTTTTCCGGATCGCTTACCATAGTGCTTAGTGCAGCAGTGCCAGCCGTCGCGCAAACCGAATGGTTCGGCGCCAAGAACCAAATGAACGTCGTATCAGG
>JBDUAX010000257.1:0-6728 GCA_040004455.1 Gemmatimonadaceae bacterium | reverse complement strand
CGTTATCCTCGCCGCTCTGATTCCAGATGCGGCGAGCATAGTCTTTGAACGCCTCAACCGTCGTTGGCAGCGTCCGCTGAATCCTTCACACCAACCGCGCGCTCGGCGCGCGCCGCTGCGCGACTTTCCGCATACGCACGCTTGGTTTCTGCGACAGCGTTGTCGAGCTCTGCGCGAGCGGTATGGGCCGCGTCTTTGCCGGCGGTAACGGCGTCGCTCACGTCGTGGGCCTTGCGTGTGACCACGTCGCGCGTGCTGCGAATGCGATCATCAACAACGTCACGTACGCGTTCCGCGCGTTCCGTGAACTGCTCGGCAACATCTTCACCAATTTCTCGCGCGCGATCACGCGCGCGCCGCGCTTCGCGCCTGATGCGCGCACGAGTCTCTTCACCGGAGGCGGGCGCCCACAACAGCGCGGCGGCCGCTCCAAGCGCAAGACCGAGCGCAAACGCACCCAGTCCCATGCCGCCGCCATCGCGTTCCACTACTACTACATGATCGTCGTCGTAATCATCGAAGCGTGACATTCGAACCCCCTGCCGCGCCTGCGCGGCGTAAATGCTGTAAGCAACGTGGGAAATGCTATCGGTCCCAAACCTTCTTGAATCCTCTTAATCGCTCAAATCGGCGTCGTCGGGCGCCGCTGCGACCATCTGCGTGGCATCGGACGGCATCGGACGACGAATTTCTTTCGCGTTCACGAACTGTGTCACAATGTCACGCGTGTTGGCGATCCCCAACTGATTGAAAAGGAATTGAAATTTTGTGTCGTACGTCGCACCGAGCTTTGTGCGCACGTCGGCCGGCAATCCCCACAAGCGCTTCTTGAACGGCCCGATGGCCTTTTTACGCGTCTTGTAGAAGAACTGCTCGTCGGAGTCGGTGGCTTTGCGTTCGTCTTTTGCATTGACGTTCAGCCACTCGTAAATCTCCTTCCGCAGATCGTCGGGAAGGTGATCGTACATGATGTTCTGAAAGTTTGTCGCAAGGTGAATTTCCGCGGTCTCAGTGCGCGGGAAGTTGTGGAATGCGGTATCGGGTAGCGTTGAGGCTCCATGCTGCACTGCGCCAGACATCTGGTATTTGTCGCGTGCGATGCGTGACAATGTCCCCAGCGTATCGAGATCGAGTTTCACGTCGGCAATGGAGCCATCCGCGAGCACGATTCCTCCGTGCGATGTGCCCGATTGCACCGAAATCTTGGAAAGGCCTGCCATGCCCGGTGCCTGCTTCTGCAGCGTGGCATTGTACCCTTCCATGAACGCCTCCAACTCAGCCGGCGTGCTGTTTTCGGTTCCGACTTCGCCAATTTCGCCGCCAATGGAAATCGTCACTCCAGTCGGCTCTTCGGCACGTACGGCGCGCGTGATATCCACGCACACTTCGTAATTCAACCGTTGTTGTTCGGCGAGCGTTGCCTTGGATAAATCGACGAGTGTAGATGTATCGATGTCGATGTTATAGAACCCTGCCGCAACCGCCTCCTTCACCAGTGCTTTGACGGCGTTGACTTCAGGAATTGGGTCGACCGCGTACTTCTTGTGATTAACCTGGAAGTGATCACCCTGAATGAACACTGGGCCACGGAATCCTTCGCGCAAGGCGGCCGCAAGCAACACCGCGACATATTCCGCCGGACGTTGGTCGGTGTACGCAATTTCCGACCGCGCAATTTCGAGGATAAATGCGCCAGCTTTGAGCGCAACTGCGGTACGGAAAATTGAACGCGCGGTGTCGTACGTCATGCCGCGCACGTTGATCGCGGGCACCGTGAAACCGTGACACTTGCCTTCACCGCGTGCGAGGTACAAATCGTGAATTGATGCTGGACGCGTGCCGACAATTTGTCCGAGTTCCCAAATGAGCCAGCGCGCGGAATGCCGTTCGGCTTCGTCACCAAAGACGGCCTGATTGACGAGGCCATCCATGTGCGAAGTCGCGAGTACCTCCGGCTGCGACAGATGAACTTTGCCGTTGGCGACGGTGACCGCGCCGTCGAAAGGGGGAGATGTCTGCGAAAGTTTATCGGTCATCGGCTACCTGGACCGCCGCCGCGACGCGCGCGGGGCTGGACAAAAGGAAAAATCTGAAAAAACTGCGGAATTGACTCGTGCAACTTCAAGCGGGCGGGGTGTCAGCGGCAAGGGTAGCGCCAAATTCCACCCCGCGCGAACACCCCTTCGTTTATCGAGTCGGTGATTTAAGCCCGATATTTGGGATTCGGGGCCGGCAGCGCCTCAAACTCAGCCTTCGCCTTGTCGAAGCCTGGGCGCCCGAGCATGCCATATGCGAATTGTTTACCCAGTTCGACGCCGGGCTGGTTGAAGGCGTCAATGCCATAGAGTGAGCCGGCGTAGGCGGTGCCGAGCGCGAAGCACTGCATCAGCGCTCCCAGGTGCCAGGGGTCGATGGAATCGATGTGAAAGGTGGCGTTGAAGCGACCGCGCGCGGCCAGGGCGCCGGCGCTGGCGCGTTGCTCGACGTCCATGAGTTCGCCGAGTGTGTGGCCACCGATGTACGCGAGTTCGGAGATGTCCGAGTGGCGTGATGGAATTGGTCCGTCTTTCTCGCGCCCCTTCACTGCAATGAAGGTGACGGTTTTGTCGAGTGGGCCTTCCATGAAGAGCTGCACTTGCGCGTGCTGATCGGTTGCACCAAGTGCGGGCAGTGGAGTTGGCCCGACGTGCGATCCGTCCTTCCGAATTTTGCCGAGTGACTCCGCCCACAATTGCACGAACCACGATGCGAGGTCGCGCAGCGCATCGGCGTAGGGCATGAGCACATGGATGTGACGACCATGCCTGGTGTCGGCAAGCCACTGCATGACTGCGAATGTGCCGGCGATGTTCTTTGATAAATCGGTCGAGTCGCCGCGTTCGATGATGTGAGCAGCGCCAGCCAGCAATGCGCGAACGTCGATGCCCATAAGCGCTGCAGGCAAAATGCCAACGGCCGATAACACAGAGAAGCGGCCGCCAACGTTCGCGGGGATATCAACGGCGGTGATCCCTTCGGCACGCGCGATTTTCCGCAGTGCGCCGATTTCGGGATCGGTGACGAGCACGATGTGCTCGCGTGCTTTGTCCGGGCCCACTGCTTTGTCGAGCGCGTCACGAACGATGAGATACTGCGACATGGTTTCGACGGTACCGCCGGATTTCGAAACAACGAGCACCAATGTGCGAGACAAATGGAGTCGGTCAAGTATCGCGGCGATTGAAACCGGATCGACATTGTCGAGCACATGCAAACGTGGATTGCCGCCACGTTGTTCAGCGCTCAGCGTGTTCCATTGAGGGAGTCTGAGTGCGGTTCGTAGCGCAATTGGTCCGAGCGCGGAGCCGCCGATGCCAAGCAACAACACATCGTCTATTGTGCCGCGCGCTTTGTCAGCGACAGCGAGCGATTGCCTGAGCAACGCTTCGTCTGTCGGCAATGTGAAGAAACCGAGCGCGTTGGATTTCCGCATGACGTCGACGGCGGCGTGTGCTTTTATGAACGCGGATTGACCATCGGCCCATTCGGCGTCGGTGATCGCGGCGGCGATGGCGCCGGCCATCATGTTGGTGAAGTCAAGAGAGAGCGACATGCGGGCTCCGATACGTGGTGCGATGGGCGGGCGGAATTAGCGGGACGGAATTGGCTGAAACTACTGCAACTGCTGAGACGCGGATGAGCTGCAGACGCAGATTGGTCGCTTTGTCGAATGGATTTTCGCGATGGGCGTGAACTGCAACAGCGAGACGCGGATTTTACGGATCTCGCGGATCATTCGTTACCACGACTGGCAGCATAACATGGCTAGCCAGTCAAGTTAACCTCCAACAAATGCTTCTCTTTTTTTGATAACTACGCCCGCGGAAATCGGAACTCAGCGTGCGTAGGAGCAAAGACAAGAAACGAGCACGGTTCCACGTCGAGTCCGTAAGATCCGCGTTTCTCCTTGCAGTTGCAGTTAAGTCGGCAAAGTCCGCTTGAGCCGTGTCTCGCCGTAAGGAGTTAACAACCGGCAAATCACGTGCTACTCGTCGATATGCACTACGAGCCCGTCATAAGCCGGTTGAATTTCAGGCGGCAACTCGGCCACCAGTTGAGCGTGAAAGTTATCGTGCGTGAGATGTGTGAGGTACGTGCGCTCCGCGCCCACGCGATGAGCGGCCGCGAGCGCCTCGGGAAGTGAAAGGTGCGTTGGATGCGGAGTTCGAAACAACGCGTTGATGACCAACACTTGAACGCCCTGCAACGCTTCGAACGCAGGTTCCGGAATTATTTTCGCGTCTGTTACGTAGCCTAAATTGCCGACGCGGTATGCGAGCACCGGAGTGCGCCCGTGAGGAATCGAAATTGGCAACAACGTGATGTCGCCAACCTTGAATTCAACACCTGGCTCGACCGGGAATCCACGCGCCTCGGGTTTGTAAGTGCCGGGCAGCGGTTTCATGTTTTCGTTCAAAATGTAGGGAACGCGATTGGCAATGTCCGCGAGCGTTGCTTCGGAACCATACATCGGCAGCGGCGACGCGCGGCCAATGGTGAACGCGCGGACATCATCAATGCCGTGAATGTGATCGGCGTGCGAGTGGGTGAACACCACAGCATCGACGCTGCCAACGTTTGCTGCGACCAGTTGCAAGCGCAGTTCTGGAGGCGTGTCGATGAGGATACGCGTGCCACTATCTGATTCAAGCAACGCTCCGGAACGGGTGCGCTTGTCACGCGTGTCTGTTGAACGACACACCGCGCAGCCACACCCGATTTGTGGAACGCCAAAGCTGGTTCCTGTGCCGAGGAACGTCAGCTTCATTTACACCACTTCAACCTTGAGCAGGTTGGTTGTGCCTGGCACGTCGAACGGCGCGCCGGCCGTAACGCACACCCGATCGTTTTTGTACGCGAGGCCGAGATCGAGCGCTTCGCGGAGTGCCATCGCTACCATGTGATCGTAGCCGCGAGCGGTTGGAACAAGACGAGGCACCACGCCCCACACGAGCGACAATTGACGACAAACGCGAGGTTCGTCGGTAAGCGCGAGAATCGGCACAGTTGGACGATGTGATGCAACGATTCGCGCCGTAAATCCGCTCTTGGTGAATACGACAACGAGCGGTGAATCCATCATGCGCACCGCAGCAACTGTCGCGGCCGCAATTGCTTCTTCCGTCGCCACACCGCGCGTTGAACGCTGCTCGTTGCGAAATGCGTGACCTGGACGCGGATGGGTTTCGATTTCCGTGATAATGCGGCGCATGGCTTCAACGGCCAAACGCGGATATTTGCCCGCCGCAGTTTCGGCGGAAAGCATCACGGCATCGGTGCCATCGAGAATGGCGTTCGCAACGTCACTCGCTTCCGCACGAGTTGGACGCGGATGCTCAATCATCGACTCAAGCATCTGTGTGGCCGTGATGACCGGACGACCCAACGCATTTGCGAGCGCGATAATATTTTTTTGCGCTATCGGAACCTGTTCGAACGGCAGCTCAACACCCAGATCGCCGCGCGCAACCATGACCGCATCGGTAGCGCGCATGATTTCATCGATGTTCGCGAGCGCAACGTCTTTCTCAATTTTCGCGACGATAATCATCCACTTCGGAATGAGTGCGCGCATGCTGTTGATGTCTTCCGCCTTGCGAACAAAGCTCAACGCGAGAGCATCGAGTCCGTGCTCCACAGCGAACGCAAGATCCGCGCGGTCTTTTTCAGTCAGTGACGGTGCCGACACCGCAATGCCTGGCAGGTTTATGCCCTTGTGACTCTTGAGCGGTCCGCCATGCACCACGCGTGCAAAAACCCGCGGCGCCTTGACCTCGGTAACGAGCAGCTCAAGCAACCCATCATTGATGAGAATACGATTGCCCGCTTTGACGTCATCAGCCAGCGCGTCGTAGGTGATTGGAATTTCCGTGCCGCTCGCAACGGTTTCGGGCGCGAGCACAACATCAGAGCCATCGACGAGATCGATAATCTCCGGCAAATCGCCAATGCGAATGCGCGGCCCCTGCAAGTCACCAAGAATTGCTACGGGGCGACCGAGTTCGTCGGCAACATCGCGCACCGTCTTGATGGTCTTCGCGTGTTGCTCGTGAGTGCCGTGGGAAAAATTGATCCGCGCAACATCAAGGCCGGCCTCAACCAACCCCCGAATGCTTTCGGCACTATTGCTGGATGGTCCAAGCGTACCAACAATTTTCGTGCGCGGAAAATGTTTTCGCGTATGTGGTGTCGTCGTGTCATGAGGCGTTTTATCCGCCGCCGCCTTTTCCGGACCTGACCGCGGAATATTTACCACGTCCGCGGTCACTGTATCGTCACTTGGCACTAACGGTCGCTCCAGTGGAAGAAACACCGGCCAACGATGCGCGTTTGCGTTCGAGGCCCGCCTGCAACGTTACAAAAGATTTTTCAAACGACTCGACTCCTTCGCGCAACAATTTGTCGGTAACTGCCTTCAGCGAAACCCCGTGCGCTTCGAGCTGCGCGATAACGCGCTCGGCTTCGTCAACGCCAACGTCTACCGCAACACGAGCTTCGCCATGATCGCGAAACGCTTCGATCGTTGCCGGCGGCAACGTGTTCACCGTATCCGGGCCCGCCAATTCTTCTACGTACATCACATCGCGATAATCGGGATTCTTGGTGCTCGTGCTGGCCCACAACGGTAGCTGCACCAGTGCACCCTGGTTCGACAACGCATCCCAGCGCGCGCCGGAAAACGCATTCGC